>JAPONU010000441.1 GCA_026713745.1 bacterium | reverse complement strand
GAGTTTCGCCACGTAGGGGTCACCGCCGCCGCCGGTGCCCAGGAGTGTGGCCCCGAGGCACAGCGTCTCGATGTCGTCGTGGGTGAGGAGGTCCATCGTCAGCGCCGGGACGCTCTCACCGCGGATCGACGCTCAGCACCGGCTCGACGGCCGCCTCGGCCGGTGCGGTCACCGCCATGGAGCCCGACAGCTCGCGCGCCCCGCGCAGGAACGGGTCGTAGAAGCAGCCGATCACCGCGGCGTCATAGGTCGCCCGCTCGGCCGCCCAGCGAATCGCGCCCATCGTGGGACCGGCCACGACGGACTCCAGGGCGTTCCACTCGAGGTGCCGGGGTCCGACCCCGGGCAGGGAGCACACGTGGACGCGTGTGCCGGGAGCCGCCTCGGAGCGCAACTCCGCTCCGATCGGTGCGTCGTGGGCGTCGATGCCCACGGTATTGATCCAGAGGATTCGAGTCATCACCGACCTCGGTGCGGATGCGGACCCAGCGGGCGGGACTCCAGAGGCGTACGGATCCAGGGAAGATAGCCAGTCCGCACACCGATCCGCATATCACTGTGAGGTTCGCACATCCTCAGCGGTCGCTCTGCGAGTCGCGCACAAGCCGCGCCGCGGCCGGATCGGCCAAGGCGAATCCTGCAGACTTGAAGAGGGTAATCTGCTCGGGTTCCGTACGCCCCGGGCGACAACCCGCCACGAGGTCGGCCAAGTCGGCAAAGATTCCCTCTCGTCGATCACTCCCGGGCCGTGTCGGTTCTCATCAGCTCGGATTCATTATTCTTCGACACGCTCGAAGCGGCCACCCCAGCCACCATCGTCCGCCCACACCCGGTAACGACCCGGCGGCACGAACCAGGAATGGCCGGTCGCCACGTCCCAGAATGCATGCAGCGAACCGACACACAACGTGCGATCGCCGTACCAGTACGTCCCGCCGGTCTCGCCCGTGAACGTCCGTGTCGCGAACATGTTCGGACAGTCCGGACGCGACACGTTGTATGAGCGGGTCTCGGGGACGCATTCATCGGCGATCTTCTCGAAATTGACCTCGCCGATGGTGAACCCCGACTCCTCGGCTTCCTGACCGGAGACCCCGGCCGGCGCCAAGGCGACGCCTACGGAAACCACCAACAAAACCGCCAGTCGTTTCAGCATTCCCGCTCCTTCCGAATGTGCCTCGTTCCGCTCCTCGACGACCTTCCGTGTGAGCGCTCAGCAGAAGGGGCGTTCGGCGTTGATCGAGACTCGGCCTCGATCGCTGTCGCCCCGTCGTGGATATGACGTCGCAGAATGTGGAACTGACGATAACAGGCCAGTACCCTATGGGAAGACTCACCAATCTGGGGGAACCACGTTCACCAGGCCCGCAGCGATCGCGGCGGCAAGCTGGCGCTGAGCACCTCAGAGCGCGCCGAGTCGGCACGGCTGCGGCAGGAGAATACGCAGCTACGCGTGGCGTGATCTGCCGAAACGAGCGACGGCCTTGGGGTCAGGTAGTCGGGACAGTGACCCGCTACGGCCGGTTCGTCGGCTGGAAGGCCGAAGGGTTCCCGATCGCGATGGCGTGCGGTGCCGCGAGGGTGGGTCGCCGGGGCGGCGGAATGGCAGGACCAGCGCCAACCGGCGTACCGACTGAACCAGTTTGAACAAACCACATGTCAACCCGACGAGGGGAAACTCGAATCGCGGACGAGTTGCGCTGCCGCCAGATCGGCCAGGGCGAACCCGGCGGACTTGAAGAGCGTGATCTGCTCGGGCGAGCCGCGTCCCGGGTGATCGCCGGTCACCAGGTCGGCGAGATCGGCGAGGATCTCGCCGTCACCGAGCGCACCCGACTCCAGGGGCTGGGCCACATCGCCGGACCGCAACGCCCCCGCCGTGGTGTCGACGAACACGGCGGCGCGCCGGACGGCGGTGTCGTCGGCCTCCCGCATGTCGGGACGGAAGCTCCCGACGAGGTCCAAGTGTGCGCCGGGCTGCAGCAGGTGTCCGGCGACCAACGGTTCGCCGGCGCCGGTGACACATGAGATGAGGTCGGCGCGCCCCACAGCGGCGTCGAGATCCTTCGCAACCGCCGCAGGCAATCCCTCCCGGGCGAGGAGGTCGACGACGTGGTGCGCACCGCGGTCGTTGCGACCCCAGACCTCCACGGCGGTCGGGCTCCGGCCGTGGGCGTGCGCCAGCGCCACCGCCGGGGCGAGTTGGCCGGTGCCGATCACCAGGAGCCGGCGGGCGTCCTGGCGCGCCAGATGGCGGGCGGCCAGCGCCGAGGTGGCGGCGGTGCGCCGGACGGTCAGTTCGTCACCGTCCAGAGTGGCGACGAGCCGGCCCGTGCAGCCGTCGAACAGCAGGTAGCCGGCGTTGATCGTCGGCGTCGGCCCGCCCGCGTTCGTCGGGAAGTAGGTGACCGCTTTGACACCGATGACGTCGCCCGCCCTCCAGGCCGGCATAACCAGCAGCGACCCCTCGGACCCGCCGGGAAGCGGTAGCGGGTGGATTTGACGCTCCGGAGCGGACGCCCGCGAATCTGCCAGCAACCCGGCGATCGCCTCCATCAGCGCCGGCCATGGTGTCGCCGCCCTGATGGCCGCGGCATCGAAGATCTCCACCGCCGCAGCCTCGCACACGGCGTCACGGGGAATAGAGTCTGCACCGCAGCCACCCGGAGGGAGACCGTGACGTGAGAGAAGCCGGAACGTGAGGTACGCCGCCCCCACATCGGTTGCCGAGGTCGTCGCACTGCTCGGCACGGACCCGGAGGCTCGCGTCTTCGCGGGTGCCACCGACCTCGTCCCCCAGATGCGGGCCGGCCGCCCGGAGCCCGGTCTCGCCGTCGACCTGAAGAAGATCGACCGGCTGATGGATGTGTCGCTCGAAGTCGGCACCTGGCGGATCGGCGCCGCCGCCCCGACCGGCGACCTGACCGCCAATGCGGCGCTGGCCGCCGACCTTCCGGGCCTCGTCTACGCCGGCGGCCTGATCGGATCGGACCAGATCCAGAACCGGGCGAGCCTGGGGGGCAATCTCTGCAACGCCTCGCCGGCAGCGGACTCCGTGCCGTCCCTCGTTGTGAACGACGCCCGAGCAGTGGTCGCCGGACCCGACGGTGAGCGCACCGTGGCGGTCCTCGACATCCCGACGGGCCCCGGGCGGACCTCCCTGGCCCCGGGCGAGTTCATCGTCTGCTTCGAGGTCGACCGCCCGCCGGCGCGCACGTCCGACGCCTACCTGCGGTTGATTCCCCGCACCGAGATGGACATCGCCGTCGTCGGCGCGGCAGCGCGCATCACCCTCGACGGCGACGGCAACTGCGCCGGAGCCGCGATCGCCCTCGGGGCGGTGGCGCCGACAGTCGTCGTGGTGCCCGCCGCCACCGAGGCGCTCGTCGGCGGACCGATCACCGACGGAGTTCTGGCCGCGGTCGCCGCCGCTGCCAGCGAGACGGCCAACCCCATCGACGACAAGCGCGGCACCGTCACCTATCGGCGACAGGTAGCAGGTGTGCTCGCCAAGCGAGCGGTAACCGAAGCGGCCGGACGGGCCGGGAACGGAGGCGGGCAGTGAGCCGCATCCATGTGAGTTGCAACATCAACGGCGACGACGCCGAGTTCCTGTGCGACGCCGGTGAGTCCCTGCTGGACGCCCTGCGTGACGAGATGCGCCTCATGGGCGCCAAGGAGGGCTGCGGCACCGGAGACTGCGGCGCCTGCTCGATCCTCATGGACGGCCGGCTGCAGTGCTCGTGCCTCATGTTCGCCCCAGAGGCCGACGGCGCCACGATCGTCACCGTCGAGGGCATCGCCGCCGGCGACAACCTGCACCCGCTGCAGCAGTGCTTCCTGGAGGGCGCCGCCCTGCAGTGCGGGATCTGCACGCCGGGGTTCCTGGTGGCCGCCAAGGCACTGCTGGACCGCAACCCCGACCCCACCGAGACCGAGGTGCGCTACGCGCTCGCCGGCAATCTCTGTCGCTGCACGGGGTACGACAAGATCATTCGCTCGGTGCTGGATGCAGCAGACCGGATGAAGGAGGAGGTGGCGGGATGACCATCGCCGAACAACGGCCCAAGTACCGGTACGTCGGCACGCGCCCGGTCCGCCACGACGGCCTCGACAAGGTCGTCGGCAAAGCGCGCTACGCGGCCGACCTCGTGCTGCCCGGGATGCTGTACGGACACATCCTGCGGTCGCCGCACGCCCACGCCCGGATCGTGTCGATCGACACCTCG
>JAPONU010000440.1 GCA_026713745.1 bacterium | reverse complement strand
CATCGACATCCTCGACGGGCGCGCCGTACCCCAGGAAATCCACATCGACCACGTCTTCGTCGACCGCAACAACGTCAGCGAGTACTACGACACCGAAGGCAACCCCATCCACAGCCTCGGCCCCTCAACCGAACCCGCCGCGGGCGGTCCATCGGATGCTCCGGGTGGTCCGTTCACGTTGACCGTTGACGGGACGGGGTATGCGATGCCGGGTCCCGCGGGCGGGATCCTGGGCGGGTTGCCCCCCGAGGAAGTCTTCCCGTGGACCTACGACTTCGACACGGCCACCTTCGAGGCAGGCGACAGCCCGGCGGCGCCGTTCGATCCGTCGATCCGTTCGGCTTCCCAGGACTACGAGATCGCCTGGGTGAGCGGCTGGGCCGCCCTGGAGTTCTCCCAGTACATCGCGGACTCCATCGTGAGCACGGCCGACGCCTCGGGTGTGCACGTGGGCGCCATCTGCGACAGCGAGTTCGACCCGGAGAAGGCCCTGGCGTGCGCGGAGACGGTGGCCGAGAGCGATCCCGATGCGGTCGTGTTCGGCAACTGGCGCAGTGAGGCCGCGGAGTCGTCGATGGAGGTCTTCGATGACGCGGGCATCCCGGTCGTCACCATCGACGTATGGCACCCCAACGCCATCTTCTTCGGTGCCAACAACTACGTGTCGGGCGCAATCGCAGGCGTGAACACCGGCCTCTACGCGTTGGAGACCTGGAACTGTGAAGGCATCCATGTGCTCCTGGCGCAGAACCTGACCGCCGGCGAGGCGCCGGATCTGCGCACCAGCGGTTTCGCCGACGGTGTGCAAGCCGTGTGCGGCGGCGACGTGCCCGTCAGCCGCATCGACGTGGACGGCAGCCCCGAGAACGGCCTGCAGTCCACCTCGGACTGGTTGACCGGCAACCCCGGCGCCGAGAACGTGCTGGCCACCAGCCTCGACGACGTCGTGGCGGTGCCCATGAGCCGGGCCATGGAACAGGCCGGGCGCAGCGGCGTGGCCGCCGGCCATGGCGCCGAGCCCAACGGTGTCGAGCGTCTCAACGAAGGGCCCGCCTCCGAGACCCGCTACCTGGGTTCGGTGGCCTACTTCCCCGAGCTGTACGGCGTCTACGCTGTGGCCGCGCTCATCGACATCCTCGACGGGCGCGCCGTACCGCAGGAGATCCACATCGACCACGTCTGGATCAACCGCGACAACGTCGACCAGTACTACGACCCCGAAGGCCTACCCATCCACGACCTGGGTCCCTAAGCCGGACGGGCAGCCACAACTGCAGCGGGTGTGCCGCGGGAGCAATCCCGCGGCACACCCGGTCTCTACCAGGGGAGCCGCCATGACGGCGAACGCCATCGAACTGCGCGACATCGAGAAGTCCTTCGGCCCGGTCGAGGTGCTCAAAGGTGTCTCCCTCACCGTGGCGCCCTCCCGCTGCTACGGGCTGGTGGGCGACAACGGTGCCGGCAAGTCGACCCTGCTCAAGATCCTCAGCGGTGTGCATCCCCGTGATGCCGGCGAGATCCTCGTGGAGGGCGAGCCGGTGGACTTCCACACCGCCATCGATGCCCGTCTCGCCGGAATCGAGATGATCTACCAGGACCTGGCGCTGGCCGAGGACCTCGACGCCGCCTCCAACATCTTCCTGGGGCGCGAGCGCCAGAAGGGTCGCGGGCCGGGGTTCAAACGCCTCGACCACAAGCGCATGCACCTCGAGGCCGCCGAGGTGCTGGAGTCGGTCGGCAGCCCGCTGCCGACCAAGCGGCAGGTCAAGGCGCTGTCGGGAGGCGAACGCCAGCTCGTGGCCGTGGCCCGCGCACTGGAGTTCAACCCTCGCATCCTGCTGATGGACGAGCCGACAGCGGCCCTGTCGGTGGAGAAGGTGACCGTCGTCAACCGACTCATCGCCCGGCTCAAGGAGCGTGGCGTGTCGATGATCCTCGTGAGCCACCGCTTCACCGATCTCATCCAGGTGGCCGACACCATCGGCGTGCTGGTCCACGGCCAGATCGTGGACGAGTTCGACGCCGCCAGCCACACCATGGACGAGATGACCACGCGCATCGTGCGACTGATGAGCGAAGCGGCAGTCGGAGCAGTCGAATGAGCGATGTAGCCGGCCGCGATCCGTCCTCCGGCGAGCAGTCCGCGCCCGACACCATGTCCGGCCACGGCTTGCTCGCCTGGATCCGGCGAACCGTCAGCGACGTGGGTCCCGGCCTGTTCGTGATCCTCGGCCTGGAAATCCTGGTCTTCTGGCGCCTGGGCCACCCGCACTTCATCCAGACGGGCAACTTCGTCGCCATCGGCAAGCGCATGGCCATCAACGGCATCACAGCCGTCGGCGAGACGATCGTGATCAT
>JAPONU010000439.1 GCA_026713745.1 bacterium | reverse complement strand
GCTCAACTGTCACCGCGCGCCTACCGCGCCGCCGCTGATCACTAACATCGGCCATGACCGTCTCCGATCACCGCCCACTCGCCGCCACCAGCATGACACACCCAACCCCCACACCAACGGACTAACGGCTCAGGACACTAGGAGCCCTCAGGCGGCTCTCGGTCCATCGACACGTCCAAGCAGCCGGGATACGCTCACAGATGTTGACCGGCCGCCTGTCGGGCCCCGCGGGCGGCGCCTGACGAACGGGGGCGTGGACTCATGACAACCGCCCAGAGGTCCGAGCGGCGCCGCGACTGGATCCCTGACGAGCCGATCGACTTCGCGCCCATCTTCGTCTGGCCTCCCCAGCCCCGCAAGCTCGCCAAGTACCTGTTCGGGTGGGGCGGCTTCCTGTGGCCCTGGCGTGCCATCTGGCTCGGCCTGGCCATCGGGTCGTGGTACTGGCTGTCGCCGGACCTCGCGCAGGCCCGCAACCTCGAGGTGGGCTGGATCGCCACGATCTTCGTTCGGAACCTGGTGTTCATCTGGCTCGTCGCCGGCGGGATCCACCTCCTCCTCTACACGCTCAGGCTGCAGGGAAAGGACCTCAAGCACGACCCGCGGTGGCTGTTCGAGGGCCGCCGCACGTTCCTCTTCAAGTCCCAGGTTCGCGACAACGTGTTCTGGAGTTGCGTCAGCGGGGTCACCATCTGGACCGCCTGGGAGGTGCTGTTCTTCTACGGCTACGCGCACGGATGGATTCCGTACCTCGGCTGGTCCGACAACCCGGTGCTGTTCGTGCTGCTCTTCGTGGTGGTGGTGTTCTTCCGCAAGATCCACTTCTACTTCACGCACCGGCTGCTGCACACCAAGCCGCTGTATCGCAGCGCCCACTACCTGCACCACAAGAACACCAACCCGGGGCCGTGGTCGGGCATGGCCATGCACCCCCTCGAGCACCTCATCTACCTGAGCTCGGTGGTCATCCACTTCGTGGTGGCGTCACACCCGGTCCACATGATGTTCAACATCTTCGAGACCGCGCTGGCGCCCGCGCATGGCCACACCGGGTTCCACGGCAAGACCGTCAAGGGGAAGTTGCCGGTGGGCGACTACTTCCATTGGCTGCATCACCGCTACTTCGAGGGCAACTACGGCGAGAACGTGATTCCCCTCGACAGGTGGTTCGGCACGTTCCGGGACGGCCCACCCGACGGGAGCCCCGGCGCACCCCTGCCCACCGAACGCCACTACCAACTCGCCGGCGAGGACCCGCGCTGACGGGTCGCCGCCCGGGGCGCTCCCCCTTGCGCAGAATCGCCGGCCGACCCTTCAAGGGCCTGCAATCTCCGGTGCGAATAAGCTGTATTTCACTGTCTGCTATACCTGCAATATGCCGGTCAAGTGCTGGGGCGCGCTAGACTGCGGGCATGGAGTCGGCTGGCAACAGCGGTCCGCTCACACCCCATGGTTATCGGCAGCGGACGGCCGATGCGCTCATGACCTGGGCGTTGAGCAGTTCGCCCATTGTCGCGGTCGAGGGCGCACGGGGTGTGGGCAAGTCCTGGACCAGCCTTCGGCATGCTTGCAGCGAGGTGCGTCTGGACCGGGACCGCAGAGCTGCCGAAGCGGCGGCGTTGTGGCCCCGCAGAGTGCTCGAAGGCGCTCGACCGAGGCTGGTGGACGAGTGGCAACTCGCCCCGGGTCTGTGGAACGAAGCTCGGCACGTCGCGGACGCCGAGACGGGTCGAGGGTTGTTCATCTTCACGGGATCGGCGCATCCGCCCGACGATCACACTCGACATTCCGGCGCCGGCCGCGTGATGCGGGTGAGGATGCGACCGATGTCGCTCGCAGAGTCCGGGGAGTCGACCGGAGAGGCGTCGCTGGCGTCGTTACTCGACGGTGCCGACTGCTCCGTGGGCACACCTCCGGCATCGGACACCGACGTCGTGGAGGCGCTCTGCAGAGGCGGCTGGCCGAGGCATCTCACTATGGGCGTGGCGCAGGCGCAGGCCCTGTGCCGCGCCTACCTCTCAGAAATCGCTCGCGTGGACATCGGAAGGTTGGATGGCGCAAGACACCGCCCCGAACCTGTCATGAGGCTCATGGAGTCGCTGAGCCGCAACACCGCAACCGCCGCCGCAGCATCCACTCTCGCCGGCGACATCGCCGGCGACGCTGCGCCGTCCCGCGACACCGTCTCGGACTACATCGAATCCCTCAAACGGGTGTACGTGGTGGAGGACCTGCCTGCCTGGTCGGTCCACCTGAGGTCTCGTGCGCGGCTGCGACGTTCGCCGAAGCGCCATCTGGTGGACCCGTCGCTCGCCGTCGCGGTCCTGGGCGCCGGTCCCGAGCGACTCTGGCGAGATCCGGGTTTCCTGGGCCAGGCGTTCGAGTCGCTGGTGGTGCGTGACCTACGGGTCTACGCGGACGCCAACGAGGCATCCGTCCACCAATACCGCGACAGCAACGGCCACGAACTCGATGCTGTGGTTCAACGCTTCGACGGACGATGGCTGGCCGTAGAGGTCAAGCTCGGGCCGGGTGATCGCATCGATGAAGTGGCCCGGTCGTTGAACGCCGCCTGCGAGCAAATCGACTTCGACCGGGTCGGCCCGCCTGCGAAGCGGCTGGTGATCACCCCGTCGGGGTACGGTTACGAACGGCCCGACGGCGTCACAGTCGTGCCCGTCACGTCGCTCGGCCCGTGACAGATCGGTTACGGAGCCCCGATGGGAGACGGCTCGCTGTGAGCGTCGCCGGGCCTACCGGTGCCTGCGCGGGACGCGCCTGATCGGCTCCGAGACAACGGTGTCACCCCCGGGGCTGGCGAGCTGCCGCTCCAGCGCCGTGAACGCCTCGATGACTTCGGGGGCCTCGAACGCACGGTTTCGCCGCCCGAGGGTCACCTGCG
>JAPONU010000438.1 GCA_026713745.1 bacterium | reverse complement strand
TTCGAGGCACGAGAACAGTGACCACTCTCCACCGTCCATGTCGCCCTCCACGACACGCTGCTCCAGCAACGAGTGCAGCCGCTCCCCGCCCAGAGCTTCCCGGGAGCAGGACTGCTCGGACGCCGCGAACGTGTCGAAGACTTCCTGCCAGGTCGTCTCGCCATCGATATCGAGTCGGCGAGCCGTGTCGGGGGCCGTGGGCTGGGGGGTGTCGGTGGGGGGGGGGGCGGCGACTTCGGTCGTGCCGGTCGTGGCGGTGGGGCCGGGGTCGGGGGCCGCGGGGTGGGGGGGGGCGGGGGGGGGGGTGGGGCGGCGAGCGGGGTCGTGCCGGTCGTGCCGGTGGTGCCGGTGTCGGGGGCCGTGGGCTGGGAATCGTCTCCGCACGAGAGGAGCAGCGTGACGGCTGCTGCGCACAGCAGGACGATCGCAGGGAACCGCCCACCGGTCGTCGTCGGTCGGCGCGCTCCCCTCCATGTCTTCATCGAGCTTGATCCCTTCTGACCACGATCGGGTTCAGTCGAGCCGCGCCGACCGGGTCGGTCACGACCAGCCGACGGAGACGATTGATCTGATTCCGAATATGTTCTTGACATTCCGAACTAAGTTCCAGTAATTCGTCTGACTACGCAGCCTTCATGGGGTAAGATGTTGCTTAGTTGGGTTTGTTGTGATGATAGTCGGTGGGCTGCGGCGTGCGCGCGGCGCGAAGGACCGGTTCGGGACGCGGCCCGCGATCGGTTGCCGGTGGCGGAACGTCACGCTTATGCGAGGGGGCGCCACGGCGGCCTTGGCCACGGTGTGCTCCCAGCTGTGCCGGCGGTCGCCCCCGCTGAGGAGGCTGGGTTGGTAGGTGCCGAGAACTGCCACGGCACCATCCTATACATACAACTGTTTGTGTTCCAGAGGGGCAAATCTTGTGTTCCAGAGGGGCAAATCCCAACTCGGGGCGAGATCGTGTCAACCAATCCGGGGGCATAACCGTCTGTATGGGCATGAGGAAGGAATACCAAGAGCAGACCTCCCGAGCGGGAACGACCCAGCACCCGCCGCACTGCACGTGCAGCCCGGTCCGTTGGGCCTCGCCCGCTTTGGATGACATCGATCCGGCCGATCTGCCGTGCCCGGCGCTCGCCCCGACTCCCCGGCCCACCGCAGGGGCACCCCGTCCCCGGTATGCCCGCCAGGTCTCGACCTGGGACTGGACCCGGTCGGGCAGCCGCCGGCAGCGCCCGAAGGCTGCATGAAGCCGCACCCGGATAACAGGGCCGGTCGCCGTCGGCGGCGCCCGGCCCGCCCAACCCGCAACCGATCTCCCCTCCCAGCCCCCGGCCCCGGACACCTCCTCCGGGGCCGGCTCATTTTTAGCGGCTGAGATGGGGCTGCTCCCCGATGGGAGCCAAGCTGCCCCGGACACCTCCTCCGGGGCCGGCTCATTTTTGACGGCGCTTCGGTGTGTGGCCGTTCCCCGCCTCGTGCGAGACTTGACGCCGCAGCGACGTGGGAGCCGTACGGAGGAACACCATGACGAACGCCAGGCAACTGGCCGGCGAGGCGGCCGCACAGATTGCCGACCGGCTCGGGGGCGAATTCGACGCCACTGTTGTGTTGGGAACCGGCTGGGACGACGCCGTCGCCGAGCTGGGCGACGTGGAGGCGCAGATCTCGACCACGGAACTGGCGGGCTTCCCGGAGTCCCGTGTCGAGGGCCACGGCGGCACCGTGGGCGCGGTTTCCGCTGGCGACCGGCGCCTGCTGGTGTACCGCGGCCGCGTGCACCTCTACGAGGGGAACAGCGCCGCGGCGGTCACCCACGGCGTGCGCACGGCGGCGGCCGCCGGCTGCGGCGTGGCGGTCCTGACCAATGCCGCCGGGGGTCTGCGACCCCACTACCGGGTGGGTGGTCCGGTGCTGATCTCCGACCACATCAACCTCACCGGGACGTCGCCGATGGAGGGCACCGAGTGGGGGACCGATCGCTTCGTGAACCTGGTGGACGCCTACTCGCCCCGCCTGCGGGCGCTCGCCGCCGAGACGAGCCCCGCCACCCCCGAGGGGGTCTACGCCGGACTGCGCGGCCCGCACTTCGAGACGCCTGCCGAGATCCGGATGCTGCGGACCATGGGCGCCGACCTGGTTGGCATGTCCACTGTGCTGGAGGCCATCGCGGCGCGCCACTGCGGCATGGAGGTACTCGGCGTGTCGCTCGTGACGAATCTGGCCGCCGGGATGACCGACGAGGGTCCCAGCCACCAGGAGGTGCTCGACGCCGGGGCAGCCTCGGGCGTCGCGGTGGGCCGGCTGCTGCGCGGCGTGATCGACCGCTTGTGAGCTGGTGACCCGGCAGGTCCGGACGGCCGCTGAGGCGTGGCTGGCCGCCGACCCCGATCCGCACACCCGCGCCGAGTTGGAGACCCTGGTGGCGTCGGCACCCGGCGACGCCGCAGCGGCCGGAGAGTTGGAGCGGCGCTTCGCAGCGCGACTCCGATTCGGCACCGCCGGGCTGCGAGCGCAGCTGGGCGCCGGCCCGGCGCGGATGAACCGTGTGATGGTCCGCTCGGCCACCGCCGCGGTGATGGCCACGCTGCCGCCGGGCGCGCGGGTGGTGATCGGTCACGACGCCCGGCGGAACTCGGAGGTCTTCGCGGCCGACGCGGCCGACTTCGTGGCGTCCGGTGGGGGAGAGGCGTTGCTGGTGGGCCGAGTGCCCACGCCGGTGGCGGCACACGCCGTGCGCGACCTCGCAGCCGACGCCGGCATCGTCATCACGGCCAGCCACAACCCGCCGGAGGACAACGGCTACAAGCTGTACGACGCAAGCGGCGCGCAGATCATCCCGCCCGCCGACGCGGCCGTGGAGGCGCACATGTCGGCGGCCCCGCTGCCGCCCCGGGAAGCTCCGGCACCGTCGGCCGGTGGGTCGATCACCGAGATCGGCGCCGCTGCGACCGAGCACTACCTGGCGGGAATCGCCCGGCGCCTGCAGCGGGCGCCGCAGCCGCAGAGACCGCTGCGGGTGGTCTACACACCGCTGCACGGGGTGGGGGCGTCGGTGCTGCTGGCGCTCTTCGAACGGCTGGGCCTGCCGGCCCCGGTGGTCGTCCCCACACAGGCCGAACCCGACGGCGCGTTCCCGACGGTGACGTTCCCCAACCCCGAGGAACCGGGTGCGCTGGACGCGGCCTTCGCCCTGGCCGACCGCACCGGAGCCGATCTGGTGATCGCGAACGACCCTGATGCTGACCGGCTCGCCGTGGCGGTGCCCGCCCGCGGTGGTTGGCGGCGCCTCACCGGTGACGAGTTGGGAGCGCTGCTGGCGGACTGCCTGCTGCGCCGCCGCGCCGCGAGTGCTCCCGGCGAGCCCGTGCTGCTGGCCGCCAGCGTCGTCTCCTCGCAGTTGCTCGGGCCGATGGCCGGCGGTGCGGGGGTGGCCCACGCCGAGACGCTCACCGGCTTCAAGTGGATCGCCCGCGCCGCCGACGGCCGGCCCGAACGGCTGCTCTTCGGCTACGAGGAGGCGCTGGGCTACGCCACCTGCGACGAGGTGCGCGACAAGGACGGCATCAGCGCGGCGGCTCTGGCCGTGCAGCTTGCAAGCGAGCTGGAGGCCGAGGGCTCGGCGCTGCTTGAGCGCCTCGACGAGATCCACCGCTGCCACGGCGTGCACGCCACCGGCCAGGTAACCCTTCGGCTCTCACCCGATGAGGCCGCCGTGGCGACCGCTCGCCTCCGCTCACACCCACCCGGAGAGATTGCGGGGCACCTCGTCACCGAGGTGGTGGACTACTCCCAACCGGAGGGGTCGCTGCCGCCCACCGACATGCTGGCCTTCAGGTTGACGGGCGGCGACCGGGTGATCGTCCGCCCCAGTGGCACCGAACCCAAGCTCAAGGTGTACATCGAGACGGTGGAGAAGGTGCGTGGCGAGGATCTCGGTGCTGCACGGCGCCGTGCTCAGGACCGGCTCGGTCGGATCGCCGGGGCGGTTCGCCCGCTCGCGACTGCCTGAGTCACGGCGACGGGCCGTCGCTCGCCGGGCCTTCGAGCGATTCGACTGCGGCCTCCCAGCGGGCGAGCAGGGTTGCGGCCCGTTTCACGGCCGCGTCGTGGGCCGTGGCGAGGGCGCGGACCTCCTCGGGGCGGCTGTAGATCTCCGGGTCACCCAGCTGCGCCAGGAGAGCGGCCACCTCTGCATCCGCGGTAGCGCACTCGCGCTCCAACCTGGTGATGCGGCGCTGCAGCCCGCCGGCCTCCTGCCGCCGGCGGGCGCCGGCCTGTCGCTGCTCGCGGCGGGTGTCACCGGTGCGGTCGCCGGCACGCTCGGCCCTGCTTGGAGCGGGCGGGCTGACGAGCAGCGACTCGTCCACGCCGATGTGCCACTTGGCCTTCCCGTCGCGCACCTCGATGAGGGCGTCGGCCACCGAGCGGATGAGGTGGCGGTCGTGGGTCACGAGCAGCACCGTGCCGGGGTGGGCGGTGAGGGCGTCCTCCAGCACGTCGCAACTCGGCAGGTCCAGATGGTTGGTGGGCTCGTCCAGAACGATGAGGTTGACGGGCTCGGTCATCGTGCGGGCCAGCGCCAGACGGGTGCGCTCGCCGCCAGACAGTTCTCCGACGCGCCGGTCGGCCGCGTCTCCCGGGAATCCGAAGGCGCCGAGGATGGAGCGGGCGTTGCGCTTGGCGAAGTCGATGCCGTCGGAGAAGACCTCGATGGCCCGCTTGGTCTCGTCGAGTTCGTCGGCCTGGTGCTGCTCGAAGGCGGCAACCTTGACATTCGTGCCCAGGTGCGCTTCACCGCTGCTGGGGGCGAGCGCACCCAGGATCAGGCGCAGCAGCGTGGTCTTGCCGGCTCCGTTCGGGCCGACGAGGGCGACCGTCTGGCCCCGCTCGACCGCCAGGGTCACCTCCGAGATGACCGGCTCGGGATCGTCGTCGTAGCCCACGGTGGCGCCGGCGAGTTCGATCACGACCCGGGGTGATCGGGGCGGCTCCGCGAAGGCGAACCGGGCCACGAGTTCGCTGCGGCTCGGCATGGCGATGCGGTCCAGCTTCTCGAGGGTCTTCACGCGGCTTTGCACCTGCCGGGCCTTGGTGGCCTTGTAGCGGAAGCGTTCGATGAACCGCTCCACCCGGGCCACCTCTCGTGCCTGCCGGGTAGCTGCGGCCTCGGCGCGTGCCAGGCGCTCCTCCCGGGCGACCACGAACTCGGCGAACCCGCCGACGTAGGCCGTGGCCGTTCCGTCGGCCAGTTCGATGATGCGGTTGGCGACGGTGTCGATGAAGTCGCGATCGTGGCTCACGAACAGCAGCGCGCCCGGCCAGGTGACGAGGCGTTGCTCCAGCCAGGCGGTCGAATCGATGTCGAGGTGGTTGGTGGGCTCGTCGAGGATCAGGACGTCGGGGCGGGCGACCAGCAGCCGGGCCAGGGCCACCCGCATCCGCCAGCCCCCCGAGAGTTCCCGCACGGGGCGACCGGCGTCGGCGGGGGCGAAGCCGAGCCCGGCCAGGACCTTGCCGACCTCGGACTCCAGGGCGTAGCCCCCGAGTTGCTCGAAGGTGGCCTGCGTCTCGCCGTAGCGGGCCAGGACGGCGTCGTGGTCCTCGCCGTGGGAAGCGAGCCTGCCCTCGAGGTCGGCGAGTTGTTCGGCGAGGCGGGCGACCGGTCCGGCGCCGGCCAGGACCTGCTCGCGTACGGTGCCGTCGCCCGAGGCGCCGAGGTCTTGTGGCAGGTAGCCGATCTCGGTGTCGCGAGGCCGCATCACGGTGCCCTCGTCGGGTTCGCCGAGGCCCACGAGGATCTCCAGGAGGGTCGTCTTGCCCGTGCCGTTGCCGCCGACCAGCGCCACCCGCCGCCCGGCGGCGAGCTGTACCGAGACGTCGGCGAACAGGCGCCGGATGCCGAAGGACTTGGACAGCCCCGAAGCGGTGATCACCGTTGCAGGCTAGGGATGCTCTCGCGTCTCAGGCGTTCTTGCCGAGCGTGCTGGCGGGGCTGGGGGTGTCGCCCTGCAGGGCGCGGCGGCGGGCGAAGAGCTCCTCGGCCGCGGACTGGGCGCGCTCGGCCACCTGGGCCACGTCGACGGAGATCCCCTCCCCGCCGGAGACCAGATGTCGTCCCTGGACCCACACGTCGCTGACGTCGCGAGCCGAGGCGCTGAAGGTCAGGTGTGCCGGGGCGTTGAAGTCGTCACCGTGCAGTAGCGGGACGAAGTGCAGGCTTCGCAGGTCGACCAGCACGATGTCGGCGTCCTTGCCCTCCTCGAGGGTGCCCGTGACGTCGCCCAACCCCAGAGCCTCCGCCCCCGAGCGGGTCGCCAGATCCAGGACGTCCCAGGGGTCGCCGACGGTGGGATCCAGCGTGGCGACCTTCGCCAGCAGCGAGGCGAACTTCATCTCCTCGAGCATGTCGAGGTTGTTGTTCTCCTTCTCGCCGTCGGTCCCCAGCGCCACCGTGACGCCCTCGCTGCGGTAGAAGCCCACCCGCGCCGGGCCCGAGGAGAGCTTCATGTTGGAGCACGGGCAGTGGGTGACCGCGGTGCCGGTCTCGGCCAGGATCCGAACCTCCCGGTCGTCGAGCCACACGCCGTGGGCGATGACCGTGGACGGCCCCAGGATGCCCCGCTGGTAGAACTCCTCGATGGGGCGCCGGCCGAACTGCCGCAGGCACTCCTGCACCTCCCAGATGGACTCCGAGGAGTGCGTGTGGATGCCCGTGCCGAACTCGTCGGCCAGGGCGGCGGCGCCACGGAACATGTCCGGCGAGCAGTAGAAGATGTGCTCGAGGCCGACCCAGGTGCGGACCCGACCGCCGGCGGCCACCAGGTGCGTCTCCAGCAGCCGGCGGTTGGTCTCGAGCGTCTCGAAGTAGTCGTAGAGGTCGGCGGTGTAGGGGGCCAGCGTGGCCCGGATGCCGATCGCCTCGGCCGCCCGCGCCGAACCCTCCATGTGCCGCCACATGTCCAGCACCGAGGTGGTGCCGCCGCGCAGCCCCTCGGTGTAGGCCATCCACGAGGCCGCCTCGGCGATCTCCGGCGTGAGCGCCCGGTGCGCGGGGTCGATGTGGTTCTCCAGCCACTCCCACAGCGCCAGCGATTCGGCGGTGCCCCGCAGCAGGCCCGAGTGCAGGTGGCAGTTGTGGATGCCGGGGATGACGGCGTGTCGATCGGCGTCGATGACCGTCACGCCGGCCGCGGCCGGGTGGCGGTCCACCTCTTCGACGCCGCCCACCGCCGCGATGGCGCCGTCGACGACGAGGACCGATCCAGGGTCGTGGTAGGTCTTCCGCCCTTCCATCGGCAGCACGATCCCTCCCCGGATCAGGAAGGAACCGTCGGCGTCGGTGTGGGTGGTCATGCGGGTCTCCTCGGGTGTCAGCGCGGGCCTACCGGTCGGGCACGTAGTTGAAGCCCAGCGACTTGGGCATGCGCGCCCGGCGGGCGCCGATGACCAGGATGACCAGCGCCACGAAGAACGGGATCATCTGCAGGGCTTCGGTGGGCACGCTGTCGGACACGATGTTGCGCAGGTTGGTGCCGAGGGCGTCGGCGAGCCCGAAGGCGAACGAGCCGACCGCCACGCCCCACGCCGACCAGCGCACCATGATGATCACGATCAGGGCGATGAACCCCCGCCCCGCGGTGATGGCCGGCTCGAACACGCCGACGAGGCCCGTGGTGATGGCTGCGCCGCCGAGTCCGGCCATCAGGCCCGAGAGGAGAGTCGCGATCGACCGTACCCTGATCACGTTGACGCCCCGGGCGAAGGCCGCGTCGGGATCCTCGCCCACGGCTCGCACCTCCAGGCCGAACACGGTGCGCTGTGCCAGCCACCACACGATTGGCACCAGCCCGAGAGCAAGCCACGTCATCCAACTGTTGGACAGGAAGGCCTCGCCGAGGAACGGGATGTCCGACAGGCCGGGGATGTGGATCTCCCCGAGGATGTTCACCTGCCGGCGCTCACCGCCGAGCGGCGTCGTGAGGCGGAAGATGTAGCCGGTGAGCCCCACCCCCAGGATCGTGAGGCCGAAACCCACCACCACCTGGTTGGCGTTCAGGCGCACGCACAGCAGCACCATCAGCAGCGCCAGCGCGGCGCCGGCAAGGGCGCCGGCCAGCAGGCCCACGGCAATGCCCGACTCGACGGTCACGTACAGCGACGTGAGGGCGCCGATGATCATGAACCCTTCCAGGCCGATGTTCAGGACGCCGGCCCGCTGGGCGATGGTCTCGCCCAGGGACGCGAAGATGAGCGGTGTCGCCAGCCGCATGCCACCGGCGAAGGTGGCGGTCCAGAACGTCAGCTCGGCCAGCTTGCCCACGTCAGGACCCCTCCGGACGCTTCTGGCTGCCGCCGGGTGCACTGCCGGGTGCACTGCCGGGGCGACCCCAAGCCGCCACGGCGCTCAGCGACTCGCTGATCGAGCGCACCGCGCGGCGGGCGATGGCGGCGATCTGTGGGGCGTACCGCACCGCGAACCCCAGCAGGATCAACGCCTGGATGACGTCGCTCAGTGAGGCGGGAATGCCCTCGGTGGCCTGCATGTGCAGCCCGCCCGCCTGCAGCGCCCCCACCAGCAGGGCCGCCGCCAGGATCCCGAGTGGCCGGGCGCCGCCGAGCATCGCCACCACCAGGCCGAAGAAGCCGATCTCCTCGGCGATGTCCACGAAGAGGCGCTGCAGCAGTCCCGCCGCCTGCAGCCATCCGGCCAGGCCGGCCAGAGCCCCCGAGATCAGCAGCGAATTACAGATGATGCGGCGTCCGGGGATGCCCAGGCTGTGCGCCAGGCGCGGGTTCTCGCCGAACAGGTCGTAGCGATACCCCATCGTCGAGCGGGTCCAGAGTCCGAACAGGGCGACGATCACGACCACCGCCAGGACCCCGGCATGGAGCCGGGTGCTCGCCACGAGGTCGCCGAGGACGACGCTGTCGGGCAGCGGCTCGGACTTGGGGGTGATCGCCTTGGGTTCCTTCAAGGGGCCGTTCAGCAGGTACGCCAGGAGCAGGAAGGCGAACTCGTTGAACAGCAGCGTGGAGAGGATCTCGTTGACGTTCAGGTGGGCACGCAGCAAGGCCGGGATCAGTACCCAGACCATCCCGAACAGGGCGCCGGCCACCGCGGCAAGCGGGAGCGCCACCCCGGCGGGGACATCCCGGAGGACGAAACCAGCGCAGAGGGCGCCGAGGCTTCCGGCGATCAATTGGCCCTGCGCGCCGATGGTGATGACGCCCGCCCGGAGGGCGATGGCGGCGCCGATGCCGACGACCGCCAGCGGCGCGGCGCGCGCCAGCGTCTCGCCGATGGCGAACCAGTCCCCGAAACTGCCCACAATGATCGCCCCGTAGGCGGTGAGCGGGTTCTGCCCCGACCCTGCCAGGATGATCGCCCCGAGCGCCAGGGCACCGACCACCGCCAGGAGGCTGGTCCCCAGGCCGATCGTCGCCCGCTCGAACGTCGTGTCGGCCCGGAGCGCGCCGTCGCCGTCGCCTCCGGTGCCACCGGTGGCGCTGCCGTGGCCCGCGGTGTCGCCGGAATCCGTGGGTGTGGCGTCGCCGGCGGTCGTGCTCACGGTGTCGCTCCCGGAGCGCCCGAGCCGGCGGGGGATCGTCCCGCCTCACCGCTGGGATCCCACGCCAGTCCTGCCATGACGGCGCCGAGGCGGGCCGACGTCATCTCCTCGACGCCGAAGCGGTCGGTCACCCGTCCCCCGCTCAGCACGACGACCCGCTGGGCGAGTTCGGCCACCTCATCTAGGTCGGCGGAGATGATGACCACCGCGCCGCCCCGCCCGGCGGTCTCGAAGCAGCGGTCGCGGATCGCGCGCCCGGCGTGGGGGTCGAGGCCCTTGGTCGGCCCCGCCGCCACCAGAACCGCGGGGTCGCGCTCCATCTCCCGGGCCGCCATGAGCTTCTGCTGGTTGCCACCCGACAGGGATCCGGCCCGCAACGCCGGCTCCGGCGGCCGGACGTCGAACCGTTCGGCGAGAGCCCGGGCGTGACGCCGGACCGCTGCCCGAAGCCGGACCCCCAAGCGGGCGAACGGCGCGTCGGCGACCCGCCGGGCGATGAGGTTCTCGGCCAGGGTGAAGTCTGCGGCCAGCCCGGCGGTGCGATCCTCGGGCAGCAGCGCCACCCCGGCGCCGATGGCCGCCCCAGGTGAGCCGGTCACCTCGGTCCCGTCGATGCGCACCACCCCGGCGTCGGGCCGCAACTGCCCGGTCAGCACGCCGGCCAGTTCCTCCTGGCCGTTGCCGGCGACGCCGACGACGCCCACGATCTCGCCGGCCCGCACGCTCAGCGACACGTCCCGGAGACCCGGCCCGTGCTCGGCGGCCAGAAGCAGCCCATCGGCCTCCAGACGCACCTCTCCGAGCTCGAGGTCGGGCCGGCGGACCTCGAGCAGCGAGATGTCGCCCACCATCAGTTCGGCGATGCGGCGCAGGTCCGCGGCGGCGACATCGGTGCCGGCGGTCACGACCCGGCCCTGGCGCAACACGGTCAGGCGGTCGGCCAGTTCGGCCAGTTCGGGCAACCGGTGGGAGATGTAGATGATCGGCGTGCCCTCGTCGCGCAGGCGCAGGCAGAGCGTGATCAGCGCCTCGGTTTCGAGGGGGCCGAGGGCCGAGCTGGGCTCGTCGAGTATCAGCAGGCGTGCCCCCCAGGCAAGGCTGATGAGGATCTCCGCCTGCTGGCGGACCGCCAGCGGCAGGTCGTCCACGATCCGGTCGGCGGGAACCGACAGGTCGAGTTCCGCTGCCAGCCGCTCCACCTCGGCGCGCGCCTCGCTGGCGTTGAAGACCCGCGGCCAGGGGCGCCGGGCGGTGGTCCCCGGGCGGCGGGGGCGCCCCAACTCGATGTTCTGAGCGACCGTGAGGCCGCGCACCAGCGAGAGCTGCTGGCGCACGTGTGCCACGCCTGCCGCCGAGCCGTCGGAGCGTCGCCGGGGGGAGTAAGCCTCGCCGAAGAGCCGCAGAGTGCCGCTGTCGGCCCGCAGGGTGCCCGCCACGATCTTTGCCAGCGTGGACTTGCCGGCGCCGTTCTCGCCGACGAGCGCGTGGATCTCGCCGGGACGCAGATCGAAGTCCACCCGGTCCAGCGCCTGTGTGGCGCCGAAGGCCCGGGACACGCCGAGGCCCTCGAACGCCAGCGCGGCCGCATAGCCGTCGTTGTCGTGGTCCGGGCCGGGGCCGCCGATGCCATGAGCGGCTCTCGCCTGCGAAATCGATCCGCTCCCGACCCCGGCGTCCCCGGCCCTCGCCTCGTTGGCGATACCGGGGTTCGCGTCGCTGCTCATGGTGCCGGGGGAAGAGTGGCGCGGGCGGCTGCGGCGACCTCGTCCTCGTCGACGCTGACACAGCGACCGTCCTGCACGACCACCTCGCCGGCGGCGATCACCAGGTCGGCCCGGTCGGAGAGACCTGTCAGCACCAGCCCGACGACCGGGTCGTGCACACCCACGCGGTCGACGGTGGTTATGTCCCAGGCGGCCAGGTCGGCGCCGGCGCCGGGGCTGATGGTGCCCAGTGCCGGGCGGCTGAGGCAGCGGGCCGAGCCCCGGGTGGACATCGCCAGCAGCTCGCGGGCGCTCAGCCAGTTCTCGGGTTGCGGGCTGTGCTGGCGGTGCGTCAGGGCGGCCAGGCGCAGGTCGCCCATCTGGTTGCAGCCGTCGTTGGAGGCCGACCCGGTGGTGCCGAAACCCACCGTGCAGCCGCCGTTCAGCCAGGCCCGCACCGGCGCCGGGCGGAACCCCATGCGCAGGTCGGGCGCGACGAGGTGCACGAGACCCACCCCGGCGGCGGCGTAGGAGGGGATCTCGCCACGGGGGCAGTCCACCATGTGCGCCAGCCACACCCGGTCGTTGTGCCAGCCGGCCTCGCCGATGACCTGCCAGGGGGACCGGCCGTAGCGCCGGCGGCAGAACTGCGTGTCCACCCCCTCGTAGAGGTGGGTGTGCAGGCCCACGCCCGGGTTCTCGGCGGCGATCTCGGCGAAGGAGGAGAAGACCTCGAGGCGGTCCACGTGCGGTCCGCAGGGGGCCAGGTCGATGCGGATCTTCCCCAGCGGGTCGGGGTCGTGGTAGGCGTCGATCAATTCGAGGCTGTGGCGCAGCACCTCGTCGACGCTCTGGCAGGCGTCGTCGGGCCCTTCGCCTCCCTCGTTGCGGGGATAGGTCATGGTGCCCCGCCCGGCGTTGAGGCGGATCCCCACCTCGCCGGCGGCCTCGATGATCGCCTCGAGGTAGGGGTCGGTCACCCCGCCCGGGTAGTAGTAGTGCTGGTCGGCGACGGTCGTCACCCCGCACAGCAGCGACTCCACCATGCCGGCCCGGGCCATCGTGGCGATCGTCTCGGGGGTGAAATGGCCGTCGCGCCACCACTGCATGCAGATCTGGCCGAGGCCCTTCAGCCACTCCTGCAGCAGGATCCGCTCGAGGTCGGGGATGCAGCGCAGACCCACCTGGTAGAGGTGCTGGTGGGCGTTGATGAGGCCCGGCATGACGAGCAGTCGCGAGCAGTCGATGACGGTCTCTGCGGCCTGCGGGGCCAGGTCGCCGATCTCGGCAATGCGCCCATCGGCGACGCGCACGTCGACGTTCTGCAACTCCCGGTCCTCGCCGTCGAAGGTCAGGAGGACGGCCACATTGGCCAGCAAGAGTCCGGGCACGGGCGCAAGTCTGGCAAAATCGATGGGATCGCGTCGTGATGCGCCTCGTGACGTGGTCGACGGCGCCGTCCACGAGCCGGCGAGTGCGGGGTTCCAGCGACGGTTCGTTGCCGATTACGGTCTTGAGTAAGTTCACTCAAGACCGAATGTCGAGACCGATTCGGAACGCCGTCCGCTGATCGGTGAGACTGCCGAGGTATGGCACACGGTCCGGTGAGGGCGCACTGCGGCGGTAGCCGGGTTGTCGATACCCCCGTGGTGGGCGGACGCGATGGCGGCGTGCCCGGCGACGAGGCGCACTGCGGCGGTAGCCGGGTTGTCGATACCCCCTGTACGGGTGATCCGCGTTGAGCTTCCCGGCCCGTCCCCGCCCGGCGGCGGTCGTCGTCGGTGCCAGCACGCTGGCGATCGCGTTCAACTCCGCCTACGGGTACGTGCCGGGGTTCGTGGCCACCGCATTGCGCGCCGATCTGGGGATCGAGCGCTGGCACGTGGGATTGCTCGTGAGCCTCTACTTCGGTTGCGCCGGCGTTGCCTCACTCACAGCGGGGCGGATCTGCGACCGCATCGGCGGCCGGTTCTCGGTTGCCGCCGGGATGGCGCTCGTGGTCCTGGCCTCCGGAGTGGCGGCCAGCCTCGGTGGCTATGCCCCGCTGCCTGCGGCGGGTGTCCTGGCGGGGTTCGGCTACGCGCTGAACAACGTCGGCACGAACGTCTCGGTCGCAAGCGCCGTGAGACCCCGGCGCCGCGCCGTCGCACTGTCGACGCGCAGCTCGGGGATCCTCCTCATGAGTGCGCTGACCGCAGCGGTGGCTCCCACCGTCGCCGACCGCTGGAATTGGGAGTGGGTCTACGTGGGACTCGGTGGCGGTGGGGTGGTGACGGCACTCCTGGCGCTCGCGGTCCTGCCCGACGACAGGGGTGAGCCGCACGAACTGCTGCAGCGGCGCACCCACCGCCTGCCGAGAGGGTTCGTGTGGTTCCCGATTGCGGCTTTCTGCCTCATCGCGGGAGCCCAGCCGCTGCTCTCGTGGACGGTGCCGTACGCCGAGGAGTCCCTCGGCCTGTCGCCGGCGTGGGCGGGCATCTTGGTGGGCGCCTCCTCCGCGGTTGGTGCGGTGGCCATGGTCAGCACCGGCTTCGGCGCCGACCGACTCGGACCGCACCGGCGGATGCGGCTGCTGGTCGTGCTGGTGGCGGGGACCGGCGCCTCGTGCCTGCTGCTGGCAGGTGGTCGTCTACTGGGGTTGCCTGTGGCGATGGTCGGCATCTTGGGCGGGATCATCCTGCAGTTCGCCGGTATCGGCACGATGCATGCCGCCGTCGTGGACCGGGCCGGGCCTGCTGTCGCCCGCGCCACGGCCGCCACCATGACCGGCTACTACCTGGGAGCGCTCGTCTCGCCGGTGGCCTTCGGAGCATTCGTCGACAGCGTCGGCTCCTACGAGTGGGCCTGGTTCATCCTCGCCATCCTGCTGGGCGGCTCCGCCGTGGCGTTCCGGCTCGCCGGGCGGATCGAACCGGTGGACTGAGAGGCGCGGGCTACCCTGCGGCGGATCATG
>JAPONU010000437.1 GCA_026713745.1 bacterium | reverse complement strand
TGGGTGTGCGCCACACCCGAGTTGGTCACCGCCGTGCGGACCTCCAAGCAATTCCTGACCTACGTGAGTGGCGGGCCCTTCCAGTACGCCATCGCCGAGGGGCTCAACCTCGGTGACGACTACTTCCGATCGCTGGCCGACGGTCTGCGGGAGCGCCGCGACCGCCTCAGCGCCGGGCTGGCGAACGCCGGGTTCGACGTCTGGAACTCCGCCGGCACCTACTTCGTGACAACCCACCTGGCATCCATGGGCACCGACGACGGCGTGGCCTTCTGCTGGTCCCTGCCGGAGCGCTGCGGGGTCGTGGCGGTTCCCAGCGTGGTGTTCTACGACAGCAAGGACACCGGGCGGCCGCTGGTGCGCTTCGCCTGCTGCAAGCGGCCCGAGGTGATCGCCGAAGCGGCCGAGAGGCTCGCCACGCTCCGATCGGGTTGATAGGAGGTCCCACCGTGAAGGTCGCCGCGCTGCAACACGACATCGTCTGGGAGGACCGCGAGGCCAACTTCGCCCGGCTGGCACCGATGATCGCCGGGGCGGCCGCCGCCGGGGCGCGGCTGGTGGTCCTCACCGAGATGTTCAGCTACGGGTTCTCCCTGGACGCCGAGCGGATCACCGAGACACCTGGCGGTCCGAGCACGCGGTTCCTGCGCGAGACCGCCGCCCGGGCGGACATCTGGCTGTGCGGATCGATACCGATCTTGACACCCGGCGACCCGCGCCCGTGCAACCGCCTGGTGCTGGCCGGCCCGCGCGGCGAGTTGGGCAGTTACGCCAAGATCCACCCGTTCAGCTACGGCGACGAGCACCTCGTCTACGACGCCGGCGACAAGACGGTGACCGTGCAGGTGGACGATCTCCGGGTCAGCCTGTTCGTCTGCTACGACCTGCGCTTCGCCACCGAGTTCTGGTCGGTGGCGCACGACACCGACCTCTACCTGGTGCCGGCCAACTGGCCCCGCCCGCGGCGCACCCACTGGCAGTCATTGCTCGTCGCCCGGGCGGTGGAGAACCAGGCCTACGTGGTGGGGGTCAACCGTGTCGGGTCCGGCGGCGGGCTGGACTACGCCGGCGACAGCCGCATCGTGGATCCGATGGGTGAGATCCTGGCCGGAGGCGCCGACGTGGAGGCCACGCTGATCGCCGAGGTGGACCGGGCGAGGGTCACACAGACACGCGAGCGCTTCCCGTTCTTGCAGGACCGCCTCTGACGCCGGATCCCCCGGACTCCGGTAGGCGCCGCGCCTGCGCCGGACGTCCCGGGCGGGCGGGAGGCCGAAGGTCGGCGCGATCAGCCTCCTGACCAGGCGGCCACGACCTCGTCGGTGTTGGAGATCGTGGCCACGAACGCCAGCGAGTGGTCGATGGCCATCTCCGCGTAGTCGGTGGGGATACCCGTCACCGCATCACGGGGAATCACCACGTCATAGCCCCTGTTGATGGCGTCGAACGTGATACCGGTGATGGCCCAATTCACCGCGATCCCCGCCGGGACGATGGTACTCACTCCCTCGTTGCGCAGCAGGGAATCCAGCTCGCTGACCGGGAAGGGTGAGACCCCGTGGTGGCGGGCGATCGTGAAGTCGGCGGGCTCGACGCCGATCTCGTCGAGGACCTGTACCGCGGAACTACCGGGATACAGCTTGACCGGGGACTCGTCGACCAACCTGAACAGTTCCCGGTCGGTGTTGTCGCCCCATCCGTCGGGGCGTTGATGGAAGACGCTGTGGATGACGCGCACGCCCGCCGCGCGGGCGGCGTGCACCAGCCGGGTCACCGCGTCGATACAGCCGGTGGAGCGGGCGATCCCGGCGAGGGCCGGCAGCCCGGATTCGGTCCCGATGATGCCGTTCTGGCATTCCTGCAGCACAACGGCCGTGCGGGAAGGTTCGAGGAGTTCTGGGACGGAGAGTGCCATGCCGCGCACTCTAATGAGTCCGCCGGCGGCGTGTCTGCGGCGCCGAGAGCGCGGCATCGGTCTCGCGCAGGCCAGACTTGAGCCATGCCCGGCCCGCAAACCGGCACGCCCCCTGCCTCGGTCTACGAGCAGTTGGGGGGCGCGCCGTTCTTCGAGAGATTGGCGGCGCACTTCTACTCGGGCGTGGCCGGCGACCCCGTACTGCGACCGCTCTACCCCGAGGACATGACCGACGCCGAGGTCAACCTGCGAGACTTCCTCATCCAGTACTGGGGCGGACCCGACGACTACAGCCGCCGGCGAGGCCACCCCATGCTGCGCGCCCGCCACCTGCCATTCGCGATCGGCCCGGCGGAACGTGATGCGTGGATGCGCCACATGGGTGCCGCGGTCCGCGCCTCCGGCGCCCGTCCCGACCTCGCGGCGGAACTGCTCGGCTACTTCGACCGCGCCGCGACACACCTCGTCAACACCGAACCGCCGCGGCCGGGCCACCTGCCCATCGTCCCGCCGCCCTCTGAACTTCCACGGGACGACTGAACCCGGCGCCGAGCACGCAGGTCCACCACTCGGCGACGCCGGGGCCGGAGGGATCCAGTGCGCGAGGAGGGACTTGAACCCTCACGTCCGTATTGGACACAGGAACCTGAATCCTGCGCGTCTGCCAAATTCCGCCACTCGCGCGTGGCCGGCAAGGCTACTCGGGGACACCTGCGGTGGCACTGCCGGTACCGGCCGCCGCACGGGCGCCGCGCCGGCGCCGCGGCCCGGATGCGGCGGGACCTCCGCCACCTAGAATCGACCGATGACCGCATGCAGCGCCACGACCTGCCGGGAGTCCTCCCGGCGGCGGGCTCGAGGCGCAGCGGCATGAGCCGACGGGACTTCCGACTCGACGCCGACGCTCGCACCCACGTGGGCCGCCGACGGCGCCGCAACGAGGACGCCTTCCTGCTGACCGACGACCTCGTGGCGGTAGCCGACGGCCTCGGCGGGCACCCCGGCGGCGATCTGGCGTCAGCGGTGGCGGTCGAGTCGCTGCACTCCTCGGGCGCCGCCGCCGATCCCGACAGCCTCCGTGGCGCCTTCGTGGAGGCACATCTGGCCGTCCAGCAGCGCGCCGCTGAGGAGCCGGGACTGGCGGAGATGTGCACGACGCTGTGCGCGCTGGCGCTGGATCCCGCAGGGCGACTGGTTCTCGCCAACGTCGGCGACTCCCGGATCTACCGGCTCAGCGGTGGCCGGATGACCCAGGTCACCTGGGATCACAACTGGGCGAACGAGTACATGCGGATGGGTATGAGCCCCGCCGAGGCGCACCGCATGAAGGGGGCCGGCTCCCTGTCCCGGGTGATCGGGGCGTTCCCGGAGCCGTGCGAGGTGGACATCTGGACCTTCGACGCCGGCGACGGCGACCGCTACCTCCTGGCCAGCGACGGTCTCACCCGGGAACTGCCCGATGGCGACATTGCGGTGCTGCTGGCAGCCGGTGATCCGCCCGAGGCCACCGCCGGCGAACTCGTGGAGGCGGCCAACGACCGCGGCGGGAACGACAACATCACCGTGATCGTGGCCGACGTCGTCGCGCCCGAGTCGCGGCGGCAGCCGTGACCTGTCGCGGCGGCAGCCGTGACCCGTCGCGGCACCGAGACCGCAGCCCCGCGCTCGTAAACTTCCGGTAGCTATGGCAGCTCAGAACCCACCCACCCTCGGCGGGCGCTATGAACTCCGGCGCCGGCTGGCCCAAGGGGGCATGGCGACCGTCTACCTCGCCAGGGATCGCCAACTGGACCGCCAGGTGGCGATCAAGATGCTGCACCCCCAGGTCGCCGCCGATCCCACATTCGCCGAGCGCCTGCGCCGGGAGGCGCGCGCCGCGGCGGGGCTGAGCCACCCCAACATCGTCGGGGTCTACGACTGGGGCCGCCAGGGTGAGCGCTACTTCATCGTCATGGAGTACGTGAGCGGTCACAGCCTCGCCGAGATCATCGCGGCGCGGGGCCCGCTCGGCCCCAAGGCAGCCGCCGCCATCGCCTTCGAGATTGCCGCTGCGCTGGCTTTCGCGCATCGGGCAGGCATCGTGCATCGCGACGTCAAACCGCAGAACGTCCTTCTGAGCAACGACGGCCACGTGAAAGTGACCGACTTCGGCATCGCCACGATGATGGGCGGAGGCCCGTCGGCGGGCCTCACCGAGACAGGCACAGTTGTCGGCACCGCCTCCTACCTCTCACCCGAGCAGGCGCGCGGCGAAC
>JAPONU010000436.1 GCA_026713745.1 bacterium | reverse complement strand
GGGCTCCGTAGCCGGATTCCCCGGAGGTGGCCGGTCCACCGCGGCCTGCGGCACCGGGCGCGCTCAGATCGAGTAGTACAACTCGTACTCCATGGGGTGCGGGCGCAGGCGGACGGTGTCGATCTCCTCCCGCTTCGCCTCGATGTACGACGCCAGCAACGACTCGCCGAACACGCCGCCCACACGCAGGAAGTCGTGGTCGGCCTCCAGGGCATCGAGCGCCCGACCCAGCGATCCCGGTACCTGCGCCACGCCCGCGGCGTCCTCGGCCGACAGCGAGTAGATGTCCACGTCGAGCGGGTCGCCGGGATCGATCCGGTTCAGGACGCCGTCGAGGCCTGCCAGCAGGATTGCCGCGAAGGCCAGGTAGGGGTTCGCCGAGGGGTCCGGGCAACGGAACTCCAGGCGCTTGGCGGCCGGGTTGTCCGACACCATCGGCACCCGGATGGCCGCGGAACGGTTCCGTTCGGAATAGGCCAGGTTCACCGGCGCCTCGTAACCCGGAACCAGGCGCTTGTAGGAGTTCACCGTCGGCGCCGCGAAGGCGAGGATGGACGCGGCGTGCGCCAGCAGCCCGCCGGCGAAGTAGCGCGCCATCTCCGACAGGCCGGCGTAGCCGTCGCGGTCGTAGAACAGCGTCTCGCCGTCCTTCCACAGCGACACGTGGGTGTGCATCCCCGACCCGTTGTCGCCGTAGATGGGCTTGGGCATGAACGTCACGGTCTTCTGGGCACGGTGCGCCACGTTCTTGCACACGTACTTGTAGAGCTGGACCTTGTCGGCCATGGTCACCAACTCGTCGTAGCGCATGTCGATCTCCGCTTGGCCGGCGGTCCCGACCTCGTGGTGGTGGAGTTCGATCGGCACGCCGCAGGCCTCCAGCACCGAGACCATCTCGGCGCGCAGGTCCTGGTGGCGGTCCAGCGGCGGCAGGGGGAAGTAGCCGGACTTGTAGCGAATCCTGTGGCCCAGGTTCGGATCCTCGCGGGCGTCGAGGGTGTCGCCGCTGGTCCAGACGCCCTCGACGGATCGCACCTCGAAGGCGGCCCCGTAGGGCTCGTTGTGGTAGTTGACGCCGTCGAAGATGAAGAACTCGGCTTCGGGACCGATGTAGCACGTGTCGGCCAACCCCGTGCCGCGCAGGTAGCGCACCGCCTTCTTGGCGATCACCCGCGGGTCCTTGAAGTACTCGTAGCCGGTGACCGGGTCGTAGACGGTGCAGTGCAGGATGAGCGTCTTGTGCTTGTAGAACGGATCGATGAACCCGGCCTCGACGTCGGGGACCAGCAGCATGTCCGAGCGGTCGATTGTCTGGAAGCCGCGAATCGACGAACCGTCGAATCCAAGTCCCTCCGCGAAGACTCCTTCGTTGAGCTCGTGGGAGGGGAGCGTGTAGTGATGCTGGAGACCGGGCACGTCGGTGAAGCGGAACTCGACGAACTCGATGTCCTCGTCGGCGAGTCGCGCGACGACTTCGGCGGGGGTTGTCATGAGGGACACCTCCAGGCGGATCGGAGATTGCTGGTGCCACGTCCCCCGGCGCCTTTGACCGGAGACGCATTCGAGGGGCGACGGTACGGCTCCGTAGCCGTCAGCCCTGCGATGTCCCCCGACGGCGTTGGCTGGAGACAGCAAGAGTCTACGAGCGACTCCGCGCGAACCGGGCGCGCAACAAACCTCGATCTTCCCTCGAGTATGACGAAATTTCAGCACAGGCCTCCGAAGGCAGCCCGCTGAGTCAGGATCGGTGGTCGGTGGGCCAGATCGGCGCGCGGCCCCGCGCCAGCCAGGTGGCGGCCGCGGTGGCCACGAAGACCGAGTCCGAGCCGTTGGTGGGCTCCCCGTCGCCCCCCACGATGGTCACCTCGACCGGCGGGGTGCGCGACGCGGGCACAACGCCGAAGGACCGCACTGTCAGATCCACCACGGCCCCATCGTCGTCGGTGGCCACCGCCTCGGAGGTCACGAGGCTGTAGGCCATGTGGGCGGCACCGATGCAATAGGACCGCAGCACCACCTCGTCCAGCGGGCGCCCGCAGTCGACCTCCACGGCGATGACGTCTCCGACGTGCGCGGTCGCCGTCCCGCCGCCGGGCAACCGGACCGGGTCCGTCCGGCCTCGCGCACCGGCCAGCAGGGCCAGCGCCTCGAGCACTCCCGCGGCGCGCAGATCCGCCGAGGTGGGCGGTCCGTCAATATCGATCTCGGTGACCTCCAGGCGAGGCGCAACCGCGGCGATGGCCTCAGCGATTCCCGGCGTCCGCGCCACGGCCAGCCGCCCGGAGCCGTCGGCGTTGGCTCCGCCGGCGACCGGGGGACGTTTGGGCCCCAGGCGGGTGGCGTCGGGGCGTGAGTACAGCACCCGTACCGGCCGGCCCGTCTCATCCGCGAGGCGACGCGCCACCGCCGGCGCGGGCGATCGGGCCTTTGCGCCGAAGGCCCCGCCGTTGGCCAGCGGATCAGCCGGCTCACCGCCCGGGACACACCACGAGGAGTCGGGTTCGAGATAGGCCGGCTCGCTCCAGCAGGTGCGCAGCGTGCAGTCCCAGTCACCCGGCGGCACGTCCAGAGGCGGCTCGGCGCGCAGCGTGCTGCGCCGACCCTCCGGCGCCCCCGCGGCCCGGCGCGCCTCGTCGGGCGTCTCCCCCAGGGCCCAGCCGCCGGCCGGCGCCGGGACCGCCACGAGGGCGCCGGCCGGCGCCGAATCGTCGGCGAAGCCTCCCTCGCCGCACGCCACGTGTGGGCCGGCGACCTGCGGCCGGCCGCCTTCGAGGGTCGCCCGGCGGGCGGCGGCCGCGTAGTCGCGAGGCTCACCGGGGGCGATGGTTCCCTCGGCGACCGACCTGGCGGCCTCCAGGATTGTCTGCCAGCCGGTGCAGCGACACAGGTGGGCTGCCAATGGGCCGGTCGGATCGGCACCCGAGCGCCGGGCCAGGCTCTCGAGGCGCAGGATGATGCCCGGGGTGCAGAACCCGCACTGGCTGGCGCCGGTGGCGCAGAAGGCGTCCGCCCACGCCGCCCGCCGGGCAGGTTCCAGCCCCGCAAGCGTCGTGACCTCGCGGCCCGCCACGCGCCGCGCCGGTGTCACGCAGGCCACGCGGGCGGCGCCGTCCACCAGCACCGTGCACGCACCGCACTGGCCCTGCGGGCTGCAGCCGTCCTTCACCGCACGGATGGCGAGGTGCTCCCGCAGGAGCGTCAGCAGCGAGAAGTCGCCGGCGGGCGCGCTGAGGGGACGACCGTCGACGGTGAGGGTGATGTGGTCGCCGGCGGGCGCCGGCCCAGAGGTCAGCTGAACGACTGGCCGCAGCCGCAGGTGCGCTGGGCGTTGGGGTTGTCGATGGAGAAGCCCGCGTCCTGCAGGCTGTCACTGAAGTCGAGGGTGGCGCCCTGCAGCAGCATTGCGCTGGAGTGATCCACGATGACGGCCACGCCTTCGAAGTCGGCGCTCTGGTCGTTGTCATTCACCTCGGTGTCGAAGTACATCTCGTAGCTGAACCCCGAGCAGCCGCCCGGGCGGACCGCCACGCGCAGCGCCAAACCCTCTTCGCCCTCTTGGGTGAGCAGTTCGCCGACCTTGCTCGCCGCGGCGGGAGTGAGCGTGATCATGGGGCACTCCTTGGTCGTCTCGGTGACCTGGCCGCTTGCCGGCCGGGCCGGGCCCCAGCCAGCCGTTCCGGCGGGGACCGCCGGTCCGCAACCCTGGCCGCGGACCGCTCCGGTCAGTGTAACCGAGGTACTCGCCCCACCGGCAGGGGCCGTCGCTGCGGACCGCCCCCGTAGACTCCGCCGTGTGGCCGCCTCCGTCCAACAGGACCCGGTGCCGCCGGCCGGCACCCCAGCGGCCGCCGGGACGCCTTCCAGCACTCCTCTGCCGACCGACGAGGCCGTCCTGGCCCTGCTGAGCGACGTCATCGACCCCGAACTCGGCAGCAACATCGTCGAATTGGGGATGGTGCAGGGGACGAACGTCGACCCCGGGGGCCAGGTCACCGTGACCGTCGCGCTCACCACCCTGGGTTGCCCCCTGCGTGCGCAGATCCAGCGTGACGTGCGCAACCGGGTGGCCACGCTGCCGGGCGTCAGCGGCGTGGACATCTCCTGGACCGAACTATCCGCCGCGGGCAAGGCCAAGGCCATGAGGACCGCCCGGCGCAACGTGGCCGAGAACGCGCCGGACACCGAGATCCCGATCACCACCAAGGTCCTGCTGATCGCCTCGGGCAAGGGAGGCGTCGGCAAGTCCTCGATCTCGGTGAACCTCGCCATGGCGCTGGCCACCGAGGGGTTCACCGTGGGACTGCTCGACGCCGACATCTGGGGCTACTCCGTGCCCCGCATGCTGGACCTGACCGGCCGCCTCGAGGGTGCC
>JAPONU010000435.1 GCA_026713745.1 bacterium | reverse complement strand
TGGATCTGGGTTCGGGACGCGTCGGCGTGATCGGGAGTCGCCACTGGACCGGAGGACTGGACGTCGACCTCACCGGGGAGGTGCAGGTGGGCGACATCGTCGAGGCGGCGGTCCTCGTCCGAGAGGATCACAAGCAGCGCATCGTGCTCTCGCGGAGTTGGGGACGCCAGCAACGAGCCTGGGATCTGGCCACCGACGCCCGCAAGACAGGCCGGATCATCTCCGGCACCGTGACCGACGCCGTCGCAGCCGGCCTCACCGTGGACATCGGCATCCGGGCATTCGTACCGGCCTCAATGGCGGGTGACGACGACTTGGAGTCGCTCGTCGGCACCGAGGTGGAGTGCAAGGTCACCGAGGTGAACCAACTCAAGGGCCGCTGCATCCTGTCCCGCAAGGCCGCACTTCGCACCCGGGAGCGCCAGTCCGCCCGGAAGCGACTCTCCGAGCTTGCCCCGGGGACCAAGGTGCGCGTCCGGATCACGAAGGTCGAAGACTTCGGGGCGCTGGTACTTGCCGAGGGAGGCCTGCGGGGCCGCATCCGCCGGAGCGAGTTGAGCTGGTTCCGGGTGCGCCGCCCCAGCGACGTGGTGACCGTCGGCGACGAGGTGGAGGCGGTGGTCGTCCACACCGCTCCCGCCAAGATGAACCTCGACCTGTCACTGCGGATCGGCGACGACCCTCTCAAGGCGATTCGCCGCGGCGAGCGGCATCAGGCCACCATCGACTCACTCGCCCCGTTCGGGGCCTTCGTGACCGTCGGGGACGGGATCAGGGGCCTCGTGCCGACCGCGGAACTCGCCGAGCACCCCATCCGCCATCCCCGGGAGGTGGTCGTACCCGGCGACAGCGTGCTGGCCGAAGTCACCAAGGTGGACCGCCAACGCCGCGATCTGGAGTTCTCGGTGAATCTGGCGGTGCTGGTGCGTCCCGCCGATCAGCCCTGACGCGGGCGACGGGGGATCAACTCACTCCCACTGCCGCCAGCCTCGACGCCGCGCAGGGCAAAGTCAACGCTGACGCGGGCGACGGGGGATCAACTCACTCCCACTCGATTGTGCCGGGGGGCTTGGACGTGACGTCGTAGACGACCCTGTTGACGCCGGGGACCTCGGCCACGATCCGCCCGGCCATGGTCTCCAGGGTGTCGTAGGGAAGTCGTGCGAAGTCGGCGGTCATGGCGTCGGCGCTGGTCACAGCCCGGATCACGATCGGGTGACCGTAGGTGCGCTCGTCGCCCATGACGCCCACCGAGCGAACCTCCAGTAATACGGCCAATACCTGCCACACCTCTCGATCCAACCCGGCACGGCGGATCTCGTCCCGCACGATGGCATCCGCGGCGCGCACCGTCTCGACCCGTTCGGGGGTGACCTCGCCGACGATGCGCACCGCCAGCCCCGGACCGGGGAACGGGTGCCGCCACACCACCTCGGGGGGAAGGCCCAGTTGCTCGCCGACGAGCCGCACCTCGTCCTTGAACAGGTTCCGCAGCGGCTCGGTGAGTTTCAGTTGCATGTCCTCGGGGAGCCCGCCGACGTTGTGGTGGCTCTTGATGCGGGCCGCCACGTCGCCGCCGGATTCGATCACGTCGGGATACAGGGTTCCCTGCACGAGGTAGTCGACCTCGCCGAGCGCCCTCGCCTCGCGCTCGAAGGCGCGAACGAAGAGTTCGCCGATGATGCGCCGCTTCGCCTCGGGGTCCGAGACCCCGGCGAGTGCCGCCAGGAACTCCTCCGAGGCGTCCACGACCACCAGCCCGTCACCGCCGAACATCTCGCGCACCTGGGCTGCCTCACCGGCGCGCATGAGCCCGGTGTCGACGAAGACACAGGTGAGGCGGTCACCGATGGCGCGACGCACCAGCGCCGCGGCAACCGCGGAGTCGACTCCCCCGGACAGCCCACAGACGGCGCGACCGTCGCCAACCTGCTCGGAGATCGCAGCGATTGAACCTTCCACTATGCAGTCCGGTGTCCACGCCGGGGTGCAGCCGCACGCCTCGTACAGGAAGTTCTCCAGCATTCGCCGGCCGTGGGGAGTGTGCGCCACCTCAGGATGGAACTGCACACCGAACAGGCCACGGGCGGGATGCTCGAACGCCGCGGCGGGCGCGTCGGCGGTGACGGCGGTCACCGCTGCGCCTTCAGGGGGGCGCACCACGGCGTCGCGGTGGCTCATCCAGACCTGCTGGGCCGACGGGAGATCGGCGGAGACGACCTTCCCCGGTCCGGTCACGTGGAGTTCCACCCGCCCGTACTCCGCCAGACCGCTGCGGTCCACCTTGCCGCCGAGTTCGTGCGCCAAGAGTTGCGCGCCGTAGCAAATTCCGAGCACCGGGATCCCCAGTGACAGGATCTCGGGCTGGAGTCGGGGGGCGCCGGCGGCGTGCACCGACTCGGGTCCGCCGCTGAGGATCAGTCCGGCCGGGCGGCGCTCGAGCACCCGCGCCGCGCTGATGTCGTGCGGCACGATCTCGCTGTAGACGCGCGCCTCGCGCACTCTGCGGGCGATGAGTTGGGCGTACTGGGCACCGAAGTCCACCACCAGCACGCCGCCGGGCCTGCCGGCGGCGTCACCGGGGGCCGTCACAGGCCCATGCCCACGCCCTGGTGGCGCTGCAGGGCCTTCCCCTCGGTGCCGATCGACGGTGCCACCATCACCTCGGCTTTCTGAAGCTCCTTCAACGTCGCATGGCCGCTGGCCGCCATCGTGGTCGACAGGGCTCCGAACAGGTTGCCGCGCCCGTCGGCCTCCCGGGCCGGGCCCAGCAGGATCTCCTCCAGCGAACCCCGCCGGCCCACGTGCACACGGGCTCCACGGGGCAGCGCCGGGTGCGGCGTCGCCATCCCCCAGTGGTAGCCGCCGCCGGGAGCCTCCGCCGCCGCCGCCAGCGGCGATCCCAGCATGACCGCATCGGCCCCGCAGGCGATGGCCTTGGCGATGTCACCACCTGTTGCCATGCCGCCGTCGGCGATCAGGTGCACGTAGACACCGGTCTCGTCGAGGTGACGCATGCGCGCGGCACGCACGTCGGCAATCGCGGTCGCCTGGGGAACGCCGATTCCCAGAACGCCGCGTGAGGTACATGCCGCGCCCGGGCCCACACCCACCAGCACACCGGAGGCTCCGGTCCGCATGAGGTGCAAGCCGGCCTCGTAGCTGGCGCACCCGCCCACGACGACGGGCATGGGCAGCTCGCGCACGACCTTCTTCAGGTTGAGCGGCTTGCGCGCTTTGGACTTGTGCTCGGCGGTCACGATCGTCCCCTGGATCACCAGCAGGTCGACCTCGGCGGAGGCGAGATGGTCGAGCAACTTCCTCGCCCGCTGCGGCGTCACTGCGGCGCTGACGAGCGTGGCCTTCTCCCTCATCTGCCGCACCCGCTCACCGATCAGCTCGGGAATGACCGGAGCGGCGTAGACCTCCTGCATCCGGGCCGTCGCCTCACCGTCGGGCGCGCTCCGGATCGTCTCGAATGCCGGCTCGGGGTCCTCGTAGCGGGTCCACAGCCCCTCGATGTTCAGCACACCGATGCCGCCGAGGCGCCCGATTAGCCCGGCAGTCTCCGGCGACACCACGCTGTCCATCGCCGAACCCAGCAGGGGCAGCGGCAAGCGGTAGGCATCGATCTCCCAGGACATGTCGACGTCGTCGGGGTCACGCGTGCGGCGGGCCGGAACGATGGTGATCTCGTCGAGCCCGTACGCGCGGCGCCCGCTCTTGCCGAAACCAATCTCAATGTCCGCCACCGCGCCACCTCCCTGGCGGGAGCATAGGCAGCGCGCCGACCAGGGAGTGGCACCCTGTGGCCCCCACCTCGGCGCTCCGATGTCCGGCTGCGGGCCGCCGGTGCCGATTCCGGCTCTCGCCTACGGAATCGATCCGGCCTCGCCCCCGGCGTCCCCCACCCTCGGTTCGTTGCCTCCCGCCGGGGAGCGGGGCGGTCAAGTGCGCGAGGGCGGAGTCCGGCGGGCCGGGCCGCGACGACTCTTCGCCCTGCGTTGGAGGAGCGGAACGGCACCCCGGACTCCGCCCGGCCCCGCCCGGACAGCCGCGCTCAGAGGTTGGCGGCTGCTGCGGTGATGGCTTCCCAGGCGGCCTCGACGTGGTGGGCGCGGGTGGCCACGGCGCCCACCGACAGACGCAGCGTGTACTGGCCGTCGAGGACGGTGTGGGTGATGTAGAAGCGCCCCTCATCGTTCACCGCGGCCAGGACGCGCCGGTTGGCCTCGTCGCCGCCCCTGTGGCGGAAGCACACCAGACTCAGGGGCGCGGGCGCGGCCAGGGAGAAGTCGGGGTGGGCGCGCACCCAGCCGGCGAACTGCTGTGCCCAGGCAACGCCGGAGCGGATGTGGGCCTGCAGGCCGGCCGCCCCGTACCAGCGCAGTACCAGCCACAGCTTCAGCGAGCGGAAGCGGCGCCCCAGCGGCACCTGCCAGTCGCGGTAGTCGATGACCGTCCCCCTCTCGCTCTCGGGGTTGCGCAGGTACTCCGGCGTGACACTGAGGGCATCGGTGAGGGACTGCCGGTCGGCAACCCACATGGCCGTGCAGTCCAGGTTGGTGAGCAGCCACTTGTGCGGGTTGAAGCAGTAGCTGTCCACCGCGTCGAGGCCCCGGTTCACGAAGCGGAACTCAGCGCAGACCGCCGCAGCGCCGGCGAGGGCGCCGTCCACGTGGATCCACATGCCCTCGGCGCCGGCGATGTCGGCCAGGCGCGCCACCGGGTCGAGCGCCAGAGAGGAGGTCGTGCCGACGGTGGCGACCACCGCAGCCGGCACCAAGCCCGCGGCACGGTCGGCGGCGACGGCGGTGGCCAGGGCCTCGGGACTCATGGCGTGCGTGGGATCGCTGCCGACGTAGCGGATGCGTTCGGCGCCGAAGCCGGCGATGCGAGCGCTCTTGTAGATGGACGAGTGGGCATGCTCGGACGTGTACACCACAAGATCGGCGACCGTCCTCCCAGCCACGCCGCGCAGTGCCCTTTCCCTGGCGGCGACCAGCGCGCACAGCGCCGAGCTGGAGGCCGAGTCCTGGATCACCCCGCCACCGGGACCGTCGCTGCGGAAACGCCGGGGGAGCCCGCACAGGTCCACCAGCCAGTCCATCACCCGGGTCTCGAGTTCGGTGCACGCCGGGCTGCTGGCCCACAGCATGCCCTGCACCCCCAAGCCCGATGACAGCAGGTCGCCCAGAATGGCGGGACCGGTGGCCGGTGTGGGGAAGAAGGCGAAGAACCCGGGGGCCTGCCAGTGCGTGAGGCCCGGCACGATGACGCGATCGAGGTCTCCGAGCACGGCGTCGAAGCCCTCCGGCTCGGCGGGAGGTGAGTCGGGGAGCCCGGCGGCCACCTCGCCCGGGCGGACCTGCGACAGGACGGGAAAGTCCTCGATCCGCTCGTGGTAGCCGGCCACCCAGTCCAGGAAGCGCCCACCCCACAGCCGCAGTTCCTCCGGCGTCATGTGGGGTGCCCCCGGTGGCGGCGGGCCGGTGTCGTGCTCTGCGGTTTCGCTGGGGTCCATGAGGGATGTCTAGCGCCTTGACGGCCAACCGGGCACCCCGCGGGATGTTCGATCGGCGTACCGCCAGCAGCATTCCGCCCAGCCGGCGACCGGCCGGGTCACGCCGGCAGGACTCAACACCGCGTGAGGCCCGGGGACGGCGAATTGAGAGCGCGCCGGGATTGGCTCCTAACCCTCCACGACGCCCGTGGCGATCATGAGGAGTTGCCGGAGGATCGCCGCTGTGGCACCCCAGATGGTGTCGCCGGGAACCTCGAAGAAGTTGATCGGCCACATCGTGCCGTCGCGGGGCCAGAGCTCTTGGCGGTAGATCTCGGGGTCCAAGAGCTCGCCCAACGGCACGTGGAGGATCTTCTCCACCTCGGC
>JAPONU010000434.1 GCA_026713745.1 bacterium | reverse complement strand
GCCCAGCGGCTCAGAGCAATTCGTTGATGAGTTGGACGGAGTCGTCGTACAGCGATTCCATGACATCGGTGAAAGTCGACTCGTCGATTCCGTCAACAGGATCCAGGACGATCCGGCGGCCAACACACCACCGCTCCTCGCGGGAGAACTGCAGCGCGCACACGCTGGAGGTCTTCGACTTCCCATCACGCTGGCGAGACACTCGCGAGTCAACGAGTCTGCCGGATCGGATTTGGTTGTTGATCTCGCCAACGAAGAAATCCGAATGCGTAGTGACGACGACTCTTGTGCCGCCGCTCACCACGTTCGCCAGGAAGGTAGCGACTCGACGCTGCATAGCCGGATGAAGGTGCGCCTCCGGTTCGTCGATCGTAATGTGATCACTTCGACATAGCGAGCCCTTGAGTATGAGAATCACAGCGGCCAACTCCGACAGCATGGATGACACTCGCGAGAGAGGGAATTCGCCCTCTGGCGTCATTGCCACAACAACATGGGGAGCATTTGCCCTCTCCTGGAGCACAATCTCTGCCCCCAATTCAGACTCGAATTCCTCTATCAGCGCGCCAAATCGCGGATCCTCTTGTTGATGCCATAGTGGATCGTCCAAGTCGGAGACGAGGAGCGAGATGAAGTCTGCCGAAGTGCCGGGAAGAGGATCGACCGCGATCGGCCGGATGCCCGCCGCGGCCGACTGGCGGACGACTGCGCCGGCGATAACCTGATAACTCTGCATGATTCCGGTTCGATTCGCGGGCAGATGGACGGCGAACCGGGGCCACCCTGAGAAGAGGTTGTCAGGGATCGGCCAACCGACACCAAACCCGGACACAAGTCGGGCAAGTCGCGAGCGCCGTGGTGGCGATCCACGAGTTCGCCGATTCCTTTCGGCCTCCCGGTAGGCCTTCTCGTCGTCGAGCAACCACTGCACCCAGGTCGTCGGATCGGGGGGTTGAACCCGGACTTCAGTGGAATCGAACCGAACTTCTGTTTGCCAGTCGGGATTCGTGTTCCGGATTCGCACGTAACAACCGCTTGCGCGCCGACTCGCCGTTCTCCGACGTAGTTGGGAGGCCTCAACTCCGTACGCGTACTCGACGCCCTCACGAACCTCCATGCCGAAGGCCTCGAGGCGTACCATGGAGATTTCGTTCGCCCACCTGAGGACGGCTTCGGGGGGCTGCGCTTCAGGTGCAGTCAACAGCTGAGGTTGCCCAAGGCGCTCTTCCAACCGGGTCTCGAACCACTCCCGCACCTCATCCGGGCTCGCACGCCCGAGACCCGTGAGATGTTGAGGATGTGCACGTGACGCTGCCAGCACTCGGTGTATGACCGTTGCGAAGAAGGTCTTGCCGGTGTTGTTCTCACCGATCAGCAGCGTGAGGTCGGCCATTTCCACTTCGGCGGATCGAAGGGGGCCGAGGTTCGAGACCTCAATGAAGATGCTCACGCCGAGATCCTACCCACCGCGAATTCCACGCCGATCGGACGCACTGCAGTCCGCCTCGGGCGCCCCCAATGTGGCCCCATTAGGGGAAGCCTCAAAGCGCTGGCGCGAGAGCCGCCAGGCTGAACAGAGATAGCGGACCACACTCTGCGGTTCTCGGCCGCCACTCACTGGCCGGGAGGAGGCCACTCGCTCGCCTCAGGCATCCGGACCTCGGCCGGCGCCACTCCCGACTCGGCACCCCAGGCACGCTGCAGGTCGGCGGGCAGCACACCCTCGCCGGCCAGGACCAGGCGCAGCGAAGCGGGCGGGCCGCCATCTCGGCTGCCGGCCTCGCTGAGTGCGGCGGCCAGCACGGGCGCGTCGGCGGCCAGGATCGTGGCCCCGAGGCGGTCGGCCACGTCGAGCCCTCCCTCGGCCTCCCAGTTGTTCATCACCCAGCAGGTACCGGTGGCCGAGAGGACGGGCAACAGATTCACGGCGAGCTGGTTTGCGCCCGAGAGCGGGGTCGGCCCCAGGCTCACGTCGTCGGGCCCGATCCCCAGGCGCTCGGCGAGGGAGCGAGCGTTCCCGCAGGTCGGCTCGTGGGACAGGCACGAACCCATCGGCTCTCCTGTCGTTGCCGGCGCGTAGGAGAGGTGAGCGATGTCGCTGCTGTCGACAACGTGGGCGGGCGGCGCAGCGGTGCATCCCAGGATCTCGGCCCAGTCCATCGCTCCGGGCTGTGCGCCGTCGAGGCACACGTAGGTCTCGACGCTGTCCAGCGTCTCACGGTGCCGGTCGATGGTCTCGAAGTAGTCGTGGGTGTAGATGACGACCTTGGGCCGGCAGTCACCGAAGTAGCGGTCCAGCTCGCCGGCTCGGCTGAGGTCCACGAGCGCGGCCGCCGCACCCGCCCGCCACGCCCCGAACATGGCGAGCAGGTAGTCCAGGCCGCTGTGGGCGAAGACGCCGACCCGGTCGCCCCGCTCGACGCCGAGTAAGGCCAAGCCGGCAGCCACACGGTCGGTCGCTTCGGCGGCCTCGGCGAAGTTGAGCGACCGGTCCCGCTTCACCCAGCCGAGAGCGGTCCTGTCCGGGGCGCGCTCGGCGCCCTCCTTCAGCAGATGGTGCAGCAGCATCCGGGCATCCTAGGCTGCGACTGTTGCGCAATAGCGAGTCCACCAGGGAGTAGAACACCCATGATCATCGTCACCACACCACAAGTCGAGGGGCGCACCATCACCCAGGTGCACGGTCTGGCCACCGGCAGCACGATCCGCTCCAAGGTCATCTTCAAGGACATCGGCGCCGGCCTCAAGAGCATGGTCGGCGGCGAGTTGGGTAGCTACACGAAGATGATGCAGGAGTCCCGGGCGCAGGCCTTCGAACGCCTCGAGGAGGACGCTGCCCGCCTGGGCGCAAACGCCGTCGTCAACATGCGGGTCGCCACGTCGATGGTCACCCAGGGCGCAGCGGAGATCCTGGCCTACGGCACCGCCGTCACTCTGGAGTAGGCGCCGCCTGCCTTCCGGTGTGCCGACGCAGAGGTCGCCGGCAGCCCCCCGGGCGCGAGTTGCCATGACCGGTCGGCTCAGAAGTCCAGGTCCTCCCGGGGCGCGAAGTCGTCCCAACTGGCAGGGGGCCGCCCTTCGCCGGTGTGCCGGCGACCGATCCGGACCCTGCGACGGGCGGCGGGCGGGCGCGCGGCACCGCTGTCCTGCTTGGAGCCACTCGGGGCCTCGCCACCCAGGGCGGCCGCCAGCGCAGTGGTCAGCGGCACGGCAGCGACCAGCCCCATGGACCCACACAGGGTGCGGGCGATCTCCACGGCAATCAACTCGGAGTTGGCGACCATGCCCCAGGACTGATCCGAGACGGCAAACAGCAGCAGCAGCGGCATGGCTGCGCCCACGTAGGCCAGCAGCAGGGTGTTGATCGTGGAGGCGATGTGCGCCCGGCCGACGCGCAGTCCTGCCGTGAAGAGTTGCGGCGCCCGCAGGGTCGGATCGGCACGGCGCAGTTCCGTGACCGTGGTGGCCTGTGTGATCGTGACGTCGTCGAGGGCGCCGAGCGCCCCGATCATGGCGCCGGCCAGCAGCAGCGACGACAGGTCGATGCCACCGGAAACGAACGACAGGATCGCGCCCTCCTCGGTGGCCACGCCGCTGAAGCGGGCGGCGCCGAAGAACAGAGCCGAGATGCCGAGCGTGAGGCCCAATGCTCCCAGGGTGCCCGCCAGCGCGATCGTGGTCTCCGGCCTCGGCCCGTGCGTGAGGTAGAAGCCGGCGAAGGCGATCACCGAGGCCGCCACGACGGCGACCAGCAGCGGCTCGTGGCCGTCCAGGATCGACGGCGCCACGAATCCCACCAGCACCAGCCCGGTCAGCACCATCGAGATCAGCGACCGCAGGCCCCGGAACCGACCGAGCACCAGCACGAAGACGGCGAACACCCCCGCCAATACCCACAGCGTGGCCCGGCGGTCCACATCCGCGTAGAAGTAGAACTCCGTGGAGGGCTCGTAGCCCACGACGATCCGGTCGCCGGGCACCGGGTCGGGCACGTAACCGGTCTGCTCGAGGTTGAACTCCGGCAGTGTCACCGCCGCGTGGGCGTTCGGACCGCTGGAGGGAACGAAGACGATCGTGCGGCAGTTCTGCGGGTGCTCCGCCGTCGAGTAGGAGCAGGGTCCCTCGCGGACCGACTGGACCTGCGCGGCGAACCGCTCCGAGGTGAGACCAACTTGGCCGGCCCCCTCGGTGGCAGTCGTGAGGCCGGCTCCGTCGGGCCAGAACGAGATGACGCCGGCGACGGTCGCCACTAGCGCTCCCGCCAGCAACACCAGCACCGGGCGCAGGCGCCGGTGACCGCCCCAGCCGGCCCGGGCGACTCCGCTCGGCCGGTGACCGTGCCCTGATGGACCGTGGATCTCGGTCACAGACTCGCTTATCCCCGCGGCTCACAGAACCGCGACTGGCTCCTCACGAGCAGCCGCGACCAAGACCTCCTAGTTGACCTGGATGGTGGCCGGTCTCTTGATGGAGGAGTTGGCGGCTCTGGCGACGAGGGTCACCGTGTAGAAGCCTCGGGTCACGCCGCGGATCGTGGCAATTGAGCCGGAGACGGTGATCTCCACCCCGCTGGGCACGTTCTCCACCTCGAAGCTGACCGCCGCCGCCGAGAAGGATCGGCTGACGTCGAGCGTCGTCGAGGCACCGACATTCACGGTGACCGAGGGGTTGTTCCCTTCCAGCACCAGGATTCCAGTGGAACCCGTCCGGACCGCCGTTGTGGTGGTCGTGGTGGTGGTCGTGGTGGTGGTCGTCCCCGACGACGCCCCGACCGTGACGTTGAAGGCCTGCGCCACCTCTCCGAGGTTGTTGAGCGCAGTCACCGTGACCGTGGCGGTTCCCGCCGCGACTCCCCGGAGCACTGCCCTACCGGCGCCGGGGGGTGGATCTATTGTGACAACCGCGGGGTTGGAGGTGTCGATCCCCCAGCCCTGGATAAAGCCCCCGAAGTACGGCCTGGCGTCCACGGTGATGGTCTCTCCGATGCCGACGGTCTGCGCGGGAACCGAGCCCGAGAGTGTCGGAGCCGCCGTGGCCTCCACCGGTGGCAGGGACTCGGTCGGAATCAGTTCGTCGGACGACGGCTCACCCACGTCGGGAGGCGCCGGCGGGAGATCGTCGTCGATCGGCAGCAACTCCTCGGAGTCGTCCGGCGGCGGTGGCGGCGATGGCGGCGATGGCGGCGCGGGTGCCGGCGCCGGCGGTGGCGGCGCGGGTGCCGGTGGCTGCGGGGTCGCCGCGCGCGTGACCTGCTGGGGCCCTTCGCCCACCCGGGCGTTGAATGTGTGGGTCGCGGTTCCACCGGGACCCGAGGCGGTCACGGTGATGCTGGCGGACCCGTTGGAGATGGGTGCGACGATCAGCATGTCGGGCGCGCGCACGCCCGTCGTCGCCACGCCGGTGTCCGAGGAGGTGGCCGAATAGCTGGACACCGGACCGCTGAAGAATTCCTGCACGAACATGGCGTGGGCGTAGCCGTCGACGGCGATCGCCATGTCGGGGATGACCCCGACCGCAACCGGTGGTGGTCCCGACAACTGCGGAGACGGTGCGGGCGCGGGTGCCGGCGCCGGCGCGGCCGCAGGCGGAGCGGGCGCCGCCGCCGGCGGTGGCTCCGGGGGCGGCAACGGTTCGGGCGCCGGTGGCGCCATGAAGACGGTGCTCGTCGTCGCCTCGGAGGCCTCCACCGTGGTGGCGGTGGTGTCCTGGTCGCCGTCGGTTGCTTCCTCGTCGCCCTCGCCGCACTGGCTCAGGATCAGCGCGCCAACCGCCAGGATGGCCACGAGCCTGACGAGCCGGGTCCGCCGGCGGGGGGCAATGGCCTGGCCGGCGCCGGCGCGCCGCCGCAGACCGGAACCACCCGTCGCCGAGGCGCGGTCGGGCACGATTTTTCGTATCGATTCCCAGATCACGGCACGTACGCTACCCGGCCTCTCGAACTCCCTGCGTGATACCTGGCGACTCTCCGGGAGCGGTGCACCCGGGGGTGCTCTCCGATCGGAAGTCAAGCCCTCTCCGGCTGCCGGCCAGGGGCGTGAAGGCCCTCCTGTCACGCCGGCAGCCGGGCTCTGAAGAATTCGAGCACGTTCCCCCCGGCGATGCGTGCAGCGCGCCCGGAACCGAACCGGTCGACCAGCTTCCGGGCGAGCAGGGCCAAATCGGCCGATGCCTTTAGGTCCTCGATCCGGACGAGATCCCCGGGACGCAGGAGCAACTGACGGCCGAGAATCGGGTCCACCTGCTCGAGGAGGTCGGCGATGAAGTCGGCTCCGATCGCCACCGCACCGTCGCCGACGGTCGCCACCGCATGTTCGACGTGGTCGAGGTAGTGATCGATCGTGGGGATCCCCGCGGCGGCCACGAAACGGCCGGTGGCGTTGATGGCGACGAAGCCGCCCGAGCCGGCTACCAGCCGCAACTCGGCGTCGGACAGGTTTCGCGGGTGATCGCACAGGGCGCGGCACGACGAGTGCGACGCCACGAACGGCTCGCCGGCCAAGTCGGCCAGGTGCGCCAGGCCGTGCGCCGAGAGGTGGCTGACGTCGAGGACCATCCCGAGCCGCTCCATCTCCGCCACGGCCTCGACGCCGAGTGAGGACAGCCGGCCGCCGGTGTCGGTCTCGCCGACCCCGTCCGCCAGCATCGTCCGGCGGTTCCAGGTGAGCGAGGCCATCCGCACGCCCAGCCGCCACATCGTCTCGAGCATCGCCAGCGACGAACCCACCGGTTCGGCGCCCTCGAGCGCCAGGAGCAGCGCTATCCGCCCGTCGCCGAGGATCGCCTCGAGGTCGCCGGCGGTTTCCACGATTCCCACGTCACGGTGATGCAGTTCGGCGATCTCGCGGCTCAATTCCAGGATCTCCAGCGTGCGGCGCAGGGCCCCCTCGCCGATGAACTGTTCCTCGGTGAAGATCGGCAACACCTGGAACACCACACCGCCGGCTCGCAAACCGGGCAGCCAGTCGTCGCCGAACGGATCGGCCACGCCGCGTTCACGCCGGTGCTGGCAGGCCAGCAGCAGATCGTTGTGGCAGTCGGCGATCGCCGGTGTCGGCAGGACGGCGGCAGGCATGGTGACCGGCTCCTCAGGCGAGCGGACCCGCCGCCTTGACCATGACCCGGCAACCACCTCCCGGCACGTAGGTCATCGGTACCTCCGTCACGGTGGTGATCCGGACCTGGTCAGGATCGGAGCCGGCGCGGACTGCGGCATCGGTGGCCAACGTTCGGGCGTCGTCGAGGCACTCCTCGCGGCTCGTTGTGTCGTAGCTGTAGACCCGGTCGATCGACCCGGAGGCCTCGGCGATCCCGGCGCCGTAGGCATTGGCGACCGACTGATGTTTCGGACGGATCACTTCGGACACCCCGGGGATTGCATCGGGAACGAGGTGGGCGCCACCGCCGACTGCGAGGAGGGGCAGTGCCGCCCGCGTCGATTTCATCCTGTCACTCACGACCGAGATCTGCTCGTCGACCCACCCCAGGGCGTCGCTCACCACGTCGGTGTCGAGCGTCCGCACCCTGGTGGGATCACCGAACCCGGTCATTCGCCCAGCCGCCAGCGAGACGTCCGACAGCGTGAGGACATCCCCGCCGACGCAGATCGCATCGGTCGCCACTGCGTAACCCATCGAATCGGGTCCAATGCGCAGATCAGCACCCGCGTTGCGGACGATGGTCCCGCCGCCGAGACCCATGGAGATCAGATCTGGCATCCGGAAGTTGGTGCGCACACCGCCGACCTCCACCGCTGCCGAGGATTGCCGCGGGAAGCCGCCGACGAGGATCCCCACGTCAGCCGACGTGCCGCCCACATCGATGACGATGGCGTCATCGGTGCCGGCGAGTGCGCAGGCGCCCCGCATGGAGTTGGTCGGGCCCGAGCCGAGGGTCAACACCGGGTACTGGCCCGCCCCGGTCGCCATCATCAATGTCCCGTCGTTCTGCGTGAGATAGGCATCCACATCCAGGCGATGCTGGGCGAGGGCCCCCGCGAAGCCGTTCACCACGCCGGTCGCCACGCTCAACAACGCGGCGTTCAGAATCGTGGCGTTCTCCCGCTCGAGGAGCCCCAACGAGCCGATCTCGTAGCTGAGCGAAACCGGGAAGTCGGCGCCGAGTTCGGCGTGCAGGACCTCCCGGGCGCGGATCTCGTGCTCGGTCGTCGCCGGGCTGAAGGCGCCGGCCACCGCGATCGAGCGGCACTCCGTCCGGATCGCCTCGGCGGCCAGCAGCTTGACGGCCTCGGTGTCCAGCGATGCGATCTCCCTGCCGTTGTACTCGTGGCCGCCCTCGATGATGGCGGTCGTTCCGATGACCCCAGAGCGAATGTCATCGGGCCAGGCGGCGCCGGGGGGGATCCCCAGCGAGGAGGGGGCGGCGAGCCGCAGCACGGCGACCCTGTCCAGGCCGCGCCGCTGGATGATGGCGTTGGCCGAATGGGTGGTCCCGAGCATCGCCTTGGAGATCTGCGAGTGCTCGAGCCCCACCAGCACTCCGTCCAGGGCCGCCCTGATGCCGTCGATGGGCTCGGGAGTCGTGGCCACCTTCACCGCGGCGAGAACCTCGCCGGAGGCGTCGATCACGACCGCGTCGGTGTTGGTTCCACCGACGTCGACACCGACGCGGAGGTCCCGGGAGTCGCCCGCCGGAGTCATCGGGGCAGATCCACGAAGTCCACGTCGTAGCCGAACGCCTCCGGGCCGACGAGTTCGAGCATGCCCGGCCGGTGCCATTCGGGGGCGCAGGGCATTCCGATGACGATGACCCGGTTGCCGTAGGCGACGTACTCGGTGGTGACCGGGTCGAACGTCTCGCAGTCCAGCAGGCAGATGAGGTTCGGCGTGGTGATGACGGCCTCGCCGTCACGGAAGGCGATGAGGTTCTCGTTCTGCACCTCGATACGCATGGTGCTGCCCGTGCCGTCGAGGTCCTCGAGGATCACGGTGGAGCGAGCGAACCCCGCCGTCGTCCGCCGATCCAGATCCACGACCTTGCCCCGGAAGAACTCCACCGAGCCGGACTCGGTCAGGAACCGCTCCCAGGCGCCCTCGTCAGCTCGTTGGACCGCCTCCAGCAGCCCGGCCACCTGTCCGCAGTAGGTCAGCGAGCCACCGATGCCGTGCTCGTCGATCTGTCCCGCGGTCAGCGGGTAGCAGCTGATGGCGTTGGCCATGCCCAACTGGATCACCGCGGCCCGGGCCAGCGACTCGGCCACGTGGTTGTCGGTAGTGCGGAAAACGCACTGGTTGCCCTTCTCATCGGCGATCGACAGGGGACCCGCCGGCAGGCCGGCCAGCGTGAAGACCGTCATCTCGATCTGCGGGAACGCCCGGCGCATGGCGTCGGCGTTCACGATCGGCAGGCCCATCTCGGCCGCCGTGGCGACCGGCACGAGCGTGTTGAGCCCACCCACCTCGATGGACATGATGGCCACCGGCTCCTTGCCGAGATACGAGGCCAGGGCCTCCACCGAACCCACGAACTCGGTGCCGGCGGGGATCTTCTCGAGGGTCACCGTGGGCGCCCCGATCACCGCCGTGGTGAGTACCAGCGCATCCGGTGGCAGGTCCCCGGGTTCGGTGACCCGGACCGGACCGTAGGTGGCCAGAGCCTGCTGCGCCAGGAGTTTCGCCACGTAGGGGTCACCGCCGCCGCCGGTGCCCAGGAGTGTGGCCCCGAGGCACAGCGTCTCGATGTCGTCGTGGGTGAGGAGGTCCATCGTCAGCGCCGGGACGCTCTCACCGCGGATCGACGCTCAGCACCG
>JAPONU010000433.1 GCA_026713745.1 bacterium | reverse complement strand
CGGAGTACGCCATGCCAGCCGATCACGCCGAGCACGCCACCGTCCGGACCATCGAGGCATCGGAGTTCAAGGCGAAGTGTCTGCACCTGATGGACGAGGTCGCCGAGAGCGGCGAGGAGATCATCATCACCAAGCACGGCCGTCCGGTGTCGCGGCTGGCGCCCTACCGGGAAAGGAACGGGCTGGCTTTCGGCCGCAACCGGGACATCATCGAGATTCGCGGCGACATCGTCTCGCCCATGCCCGCCGAATGGTTCGAGACCCCCGACAACTCCGGCGAGAGTCTAATTTGATACTGCTCGACACGCACGTCCTGATCTGGCACGAGCAAGGCAATCAGAGACTGGGGTCTCGCACTCGCCACGAGTTCGAAGTTGCCCTGGGGGAAGGGACTGCCGCCGTTTCGGCTATTTCCTTCTGGGAGGTCGGACTCCAGATCCAGAAGGGCCTGCTTCGCCTGATCACCGACATCGCCGCCTGGCGGCGCGATCTGCTGAACCAAGGCTTGGGCGAGATCCCCGTTGACGGGGACATCGCGGCCCGAGCGGGCCTACTGGAGGACATGCACGGCGACCCGGCCGACCGCCTCATCGTTGCGACCGCGCTCGGTGGGCACCGACTCGTCACGGCCGACGAACTCATTCTCGCATGGCCCGGCAAGCTGAACCGCCTCGACGCCAGGGAATAGCCCGACAGCCCCGAAGCGCTACCCGTTGCTCAACTCCGGGTACTGCCGCCCAACCTCGTCGAATGCCTCCTGCTTGAATTCTCGCTGGCAGCGCCAGCGGGGATGGCTCGTTGTTTCATGCCCCAAGTGAAGTCGTCGTTTCAGTCTGATGTGTGGCCGGCGGCGTCGCGGCGGGCCCGCATGCGCTCGTGGGCCTCGGGAGAGCCGTCGTGCCAGGTGCCGGCCCAGGCGTCGACGGGGACGACCGGGGTGCCGTAGTTGCACTCGAAGTACTTGTGGTGCAGGTCGTGGAAGTAGTCCCCGGCCGGCAGGGTGCGGTCGCCGGCGACCACGATCCGGTCGAAGTTGGAGTGGCCGAGCGACGGGGCCAGGCCGGTGAAGATCTGCGTGACGATGATGATGAACGGGTTGGCGGGGATGAACAGGAAGAACACCGGCGTCGAGAAGTACAACAGGTGCTCGACCGGGTGCATCGACAGGCCCGACCACGGCCCGGTGTTCACGTTCTTGTGATGGAGGTAGTGCACGCGGCGATACATCAGCCTGGTGTGCAGGAATCGGTGGGTCACGTAGAAGTAGCCGGCCACCAGCCAGAACGAGAAGACCGTCATCACGACCAGGTAGATCACCCAGCCCGCCCCGTCGCTCCAGCGGACGTGGGGAATGAGATTCCTGGCGTAAGCCCCGTACAGATATACCTCCCAGGCGGTCCAGAACACCGGCGCGCTGACGAGTGTCCAGAAGGCGTTCTCCCGTGTTTGGTCGCGGTCCATGAACCGGGCGTCGTGGGTGATGAGCCACTGCCTGTCGTACTTGAACCGCATGCCCTGCCAGCGCCGCACGTAGAGCCACAGGTGGATGGCGCTCACCCACACCGCCACTATCACCAGGTTGCGCACGTAGATCTCAGCGACCGGGCGAACTTGGATGTCATGCATCCGACCCAACGAGGGCGTGAAGTAATGCCGGACCACCACTGCCAGCCCGATGTAGACAAGCCCGTAGGGCCACAAGAGCAGCTTCGTCAGCCTGGCTACGGTCCTCAGAGACTCGGCAGGCCGGGCGAAGAACCTGGGCGGTTCCAAAGGGACGCTCTCGGGCACATAGCCCTGCGTGCTTGCCATCGCTCCCCTCGCCGCGGCTGGCGGCCTTAGCCCGGCAGTCAGCCGCTTCGCCGCAACGGGTGCACAATACCATCGCGGCCGCGCGGCAAGACCGCCCGATACCCCGGCGGCTGAGACGTTCCGCCGGACTAGCATCCCCTCGGGATGCGGGGCATTGTCCGAGCGGCCGGGAGCTTCGCCTTGTTCGCGGCGATCATCGTGTCCATCCTGGCGGCAACCCCTCGGACCGCCAGCGCCTGTATCTGCGGCTTGCCCGGCGAGCCGCCCTGGGAGTTGTCTGAGAACGCGGACGATGTGGCCGTCGCGTTCGTGGGGCGCCCGATCCTGCAAATCCTTCAACCCAGAGAAGACGGGACGCGCCAAGCGATTGTGGGATATCGAGTCGGCTGGGTCTACAAGGGGGATGTCGGCCCGCGGATCGCTGTACATACCGGTACGAGCAACTGCGGCCTCTCCCACGGTTACCAAAGCAGTGACAGCTTCAGAAAGCGGCCGATGAGGGGCCTCGTCGCCTTCGAGGATTCTGACGGCGACTTGTGGGTGGGCCTCTGCAACTCGCCTGTTACATTCGGCGAACTCGCCGAAGCGTTCGGCACCGGGCATCCGCCTGACGACTCGATCGGATTCGACGTACCGGGCGGCCCGATCCGGATCCGCACGTTGCTGCTCGCCCCGGTCGTCGCTGCCGCAGGAATCCTGGTGGCCTACGTGTTCGCGGCTCGTGGCGCGCGGCGCCGCCCGTCCCCCTACGAGCCATCCCCCAACCCAGAGGCCTAGCGGACAGCAACGCTCCACGACGGGCGCAGAACCCGCCGCCTGCAGGGCAACTCACCGCGCCGTACCGACAACACCACCTATGAGACCGCGGAGGCCTTCGTGGACGCGCGCCACACTCACCAGTAGTTCCCGTCGCCCCACAACACCGCGCCCGCAGGCCCGGGGAGGTTCAAAGGGCTATCCCAGGTCTGTCGGCCGAAAGTTCCGTTCTGGGACTCAGATCGGGGAACTATTGCGTCATGTCCCTCGTCTTGCATGGTGGTGGAACCTGAAGGACCACGTCGGACAACGCGTCGCTGGCCTGAGCCTGGTCGCCCATACAGGGGTCCGCGGCAAGGCGTCTCCGCGCGAAGTCCGATGTTGCGCAAACTGGTTGCCGCCGGGGCCGTTGTCGCAATCGCCGTGACCGCCTGCTCGGGAGGCGCCAAATCCCCCGACCACAGCAGCATCTCCGCCGGCGAGCCCTTCATCGCGGGGCAGTTCACTGCTATCTCTCTCGCGGAACTCAATGCCTGTGGACTTCGGACTGACGGCTCGATCACTTGCTGGGAGTTTGGCCGCCTCGAGTGGGCAACTGAGTGGAGCGGCTGGGTCAGAGTTCGAGCAGGTCGGCGATGAGTTCTCGAATCTGTTGCAGCGCGACCGGCCCGATATTCGTGCCCGTCGTCTCGATGACGCGATCCACGCTTACCGTCGTCGGCAGGTGCGCCTGGGCGACACCGAACCCACCGATGTCAACCTCACTCAACCACCCTCGCCTCGTGGTGGTACAGGGCACGACCAGGATGGCGTGTTGCCGGAACTCGAGTACATCATCGGAGGTGACGACGATCGCCGGTCGGACGAATCCCGGCTCACCCCGCGCCGGCGTCCCGAAATCGCAGCGGATGACGTCACCCGCTCGCATCAGCGATGTCGCTCGCAGACGCATCCAGCACGGCCTTGTCGTCGGAATCGAGTGGGGCGCTCGCGAGCTGAGCCCCGATGATGCGACGCTTCTCCCGCCGGATCAGCTTCTCGATTTGCGCGTCGAACGTGAGCCCCTCGCGTTCGGCGAGCTGACGCAAGGCATCCCGAGTCCGGACCGAGACCTTAATGGTAGTCAAGTCACGCATACCTTGGAGTATACGTAACGCCACCACCGCCCGGAGTCAAGCAAACTGCGGCTCCGAACTCCTGGGCCGTTCTGGTATCTCAGGGGTGCCTACGGCGTCGTATGAGACCCCGAGCGACGGGGAGTAGGCCAGAGCAGCACATGAGTCACCGGTTCAGAGCGTGTTTCCTGTCACGTACGCCGCACGAATGGACAGAGCCGGCGCTGACAGCGGCGAAGACACCCGCCGGCGCGTCCAACTGACCGAAGTAGTTGGCGCCCCAGCAGGTCAGGGCGCTTTACGTGCCCGAGTTGGCGCTGTGGGGGGCGGTCGGGTCGCCGGCGGTTCCAACGGCTTGCCTACCGGACGTTCTTCGCGGAATCCCCAATCGGAGCCTTGGTGGTCGGGTCTGGTCCTGTGAGCCGGGCAGGTTGGTGGTCGGCGCTGTCAGCAGTCGGCGAGGGCCTCGAGTGTGACGCAGATCTCGTGGCGACGGTTGCGGATCGAGCCCAGACGGTCGGTCAGGAACGACTTGCGAATCGGCTGGAGGTTGTCGAACGACGCCGCGCAGGGCTGGGACAGACCGTCGCCGGGGTCGAGGGGCAACTCGGTGGGGATTCCTCGCACGGTGCGGGTCACGGGGGCGACCAGGATCCTGGTCAGAACGGGGATGGCTTCGTCCCGGGTGACCACCAGCACCGGTCGCCGCCGGTCCTCGGCCTCGGCCCACCAGATGTCGCCCTGGGCGGGCGTCACCAGGGCTCCTCTGCGATCATGGCGACAGTCGCCTCGTCGCTCCACGCGATCTCATCGTCGGTCTGCGGGAGCCGGCGGTATCCCTCCACGATCGCCTCGCCCACCGCGCGCCGCCGCCGCTGATCCACGAGCGCCCGCAAGCCCTCGCGCACGGCCTGCGAGCGCGAGTCGACGACACCGCTTCGCACGAGGTGATCGACCTCGGCAACGAGTTCGTCATCGAGTCGGACAGCGATCTGGATCATCCGTTCAGCATACCGTATTGGTATGCGCGCCGCATTATAGCGCTGAACCACTACGAGGCCCGTGCTCCGCCCCGCCTGCGAGCAGCCGCAGGCGATCCCGGTAACCAACCCGGGCCCTCTTCGGCTGTGAACCAAGCGCCGGATCCGGGAGTTTCCAGACCCGAGAACCGCTCTCGCCGACGTGTTGGGAGGCGCGCTCGGGGCGTTCGAGCGAGCGCTACGAGGTCACCGAGACGGCTTGCCGGCTGTGCGAGTCGTCGCTGAGTTGGTCGACGAGGAACCCGGCCAGGTCTGCTCGACTGATGCGTTTCGTGGCTCCCGTCGCCGTGGCGTTGACGGCACCAGTAGCGGGTCCGTTGGTGAGGACGGCTGAGCGGACGATGGTCCAGTTGGTCGGGCTCTGCTCGACTATGGCCTCTTGAGCCCGGTGGTCCGCGAAGAGATTCCGGAGCATCGTCTTGAACAGCAGCTTGGAACTCCACGGGATCTGCGACCAGCTGTCGCCGACGCCCGCCGCGGAGACGACGATGAGCCGCCCAACCTCGTGACTGGCCGCAGCAGCAACGATGGTCGTCGTCCCGGCGGCGAGGGTCGTCTTGTCCCGCAGACCGGTGCTGCCGAGGCACACGATCACGGCATCGTGACCGGCCACCGCGTCGGTCACGGCGGCGGAGTCGAACACGTCACCACTGAACAGGCTCAGGCCCGGTTCAGGATCCAGCCGGGCCGCAGACCGTCCGAAGGCCGTAACCTCGTGGCCACTGTCCAGGGCGCTGCGCAAGACATGCCCTCCGGTCTTTCCCGTCGCTCCAAAGACTATGACGCGCACCCTGGCTCCTCAGCTTCTCAACACCCGGACTGCCGGGGAGTATGCCGCGGGATGCGGGGCCTCAAGGCGCCTAGCGGGTTGCCTGGATCCTGCGGCGTGCGCCGGAGCGCTCGCGCGCGAAGCGTTCTTCGTCGATCCGGCGCCCGAGTTCGGCGATGCGCAGGCCGCGGGTCTCAAGCCGCCACGAGTCGCGCCTCCTCCCGGCGCGTGAACCCGTCGGTGGCCGAGGGTCGCAGCGACCCAGCCGGTGTCATCACCATCTTGACCCTGCCCCCGGTGAGCGCCTCACACAGCCCGCAGCCAACACACAGGTCGTTGGCGACGATCTCCGCGATGGAACTCTCTGCGTCGCTGGTCATCCCGGCATCGAAGGCTACGAGGTCACCGGCACTGCGGAGAGATCCGGATCCGAGGCCGCGCAGGCCCGGCTAGAGGGCCTTGAACGCCCTTACCTGGTCGGTGATGGCCCGCTCGGTGGGCAGGCGCTCGATGCTCGAGGCGCCGAAGAACCCGACGGTTGCGGGAAGCCGCCCCAGCGCCTCGCCCACGTTGTCCGGCTCGTCGAACGGCCCGCCGTGGCAGATGACCAGAAGGTCCTCGCGCACGCCGTGGCCTGCCTGGGCGATCGCCCGCACGGTCTCGATGGCCTCGTCGAGGGTCATGGCGTCGGCGGCGCCGATGCTGCCCGAGGTGGTCAGCCCGACGTGGGCCACGAGCATGTCCGCGCCCGCCTCGGCCATCATCTGAGCCTGGGCTTCGTCGAAGACGTACGGCGAGGTGAACAGGTCCAGCTGGTGTGCGGCGCGGATCGTTTCGACCTCCTTGTCGTACCCCATTCCGGTGCCTTCCAGGTTTCTCCGGAAGGCACCGTCGATGAGCCCGACCGTCGGGAAGTTCTGGATGCCCGAGAACCCGATCTCCTTCAATTGCTTCAGGAACACCGGCATGAGGCGGAACGGATCGGTGCCGCAGACCCCTGCCAACACCGGCGTGTCGGCCACCACCGGAAGCACCTCGGCGGCCATCTCGGTAACGATCCCGTTGGCGTCGCCGTAGGGCATGAGACCCGCCAGCGAGCCGCGGCCCGCCATGCGGTACCTCCCGGAGTTGTAGATGATGATGAGGTCCGCCCCGCCCGCCTCGGCGCACTTGGCGGAGATGCCGGTGCCGGCGCCGCAGCCGACGATGGGCCTGCCGGCGGCGACCTCGGCGCGCACCCGCCGAAGGATCTCGCTACGTGAAATTGCCACTGAACCGCTCCTATCCGCCGGCGTCCCGCAGCATCCCCAGCAGGGTGTTGGCTGCACTGTCGGCAAAGGCGGGATCGTTGATGTTGTGGTCTATCTCATGGACCGCGATGTCCGCCCGCAGCCCGTTGCGGAGGGCGTCGAAGCATGCCCGGTCCGCCTCGGGGTCCCAGAACCTCTCCCCCTCGCTGTCCAGCATCGACACGCCCCGCATCGGCAGCAGCACGGCGACGGGCCCCGCGGCCAGGTTCAGGGCGGCGGCCAGGATCTCGCCTATCCGGACGTTCTCGGCGACGTCGGTGCGCAACAGGGTGACGTTGGGATTCCACTGGTACAGGTTCCGGCCCCGGTACCGGTCCGGGACCGTCTCGATGCCGTCGAAGTTGGCCATGTCGACACATCCCGGGGCGACGACGGTGGGGATGCCCGCGGTGGGCGCGGCCCGGCAACGCTGTGGCCCGGCGCTGAAGACGCCGCCGCACACCTCGTCGGCCAGCTCGGTGGTCGTCAGGTCCAGGGAGCCGGCGATGTAGCCGTCGGTGATCAGGCTCTCCATGGTGTTGCCCCCGATACCGGTGGCGTGAAAGACCAGGACCTCGTAGCCGCCCGCCTCCACGACGCCGCGGGCCCTCTCGACACATGTCGTGGTGTTGCCGAACATGGAGGCGACTACCAGCGGGCGCTCCTCGCCGGCCGGCGGCCGCTGCAGGCCCACCATGCCGGCGATCGCGCCCGCGGCGTTGGCGAAGATGGCCCGGCTGATGCTGTTGATCCCGGCCACGTCCACGATGGACGGGATGAAGGTGATGTCCTTGGTCCCCGCATAGGCGCTGACGTCGCCGCCGGCCACCGTGGACACCATCACCTTGGGCACACCCACCGGCAGGACGCGCATGCCGGTGGTCGCAATGGAGGTGCCTCCGGTGCCGCCCATACCGATGATCCCCCCGAGTCTCCCCTCGTCGTACAGCCCGCGGACGACGACGGCGAGGCCCTTCGCCATGGTCTCCATCGCCTCGTCCTTGTGCTCGCCCGAGGCGAGGTGGGCGATGTCGCCCCCTGCCGCCGCCGCGACCTCGGCCCGCGTGATG
>JAPONU010000432.1 GCA_026713745.1 bacterium | reverse complement strand
GGAGTCGGGACGACCGTGCACGTCGTCGCCACCGCCGGTCACGTCGACCACGGCAAGTCGACGCTGGTGAAGGCTCTCACGGGCACCGACCCCGACCGGTTCGAGGAGGAGCGCCGCCGCGGCCTGACGATCGACCTGGGTTTCGCCTCGGCCGAACTGCCGAGCGGCAGGCGCTGCGCCATCGTGGACGTCCCCGGCCACATCAGGTTCATCCGGAACATGCTCGCCGGCGTGGGTGCCGTCGATGCCTGCATCTTCGTCGTGGCCGCCACCGAGGGGTGGAAGCCGCAATCCGAGGAGCACCTGCGCATCCTGGAACTGCTGGGCATCTCCAGCGGCCTGGTGGTGCTCACCAAGGTGGACCTCGTCGACACCGAGTTGGCCGAGATCGCTCGACTCGACATCTCGGATCAACTGGCGGGCACATTCCTGGCCGACGCCGAGGTCGTGGGGATCGACAGCCTCTCGGGAACCGGCATGGAGTCGTTCACCGCCGCACTGGATCGCCTGCTGGCCAGCACGCCGACCGCCGTCGATGCCGGACAGCCCCGCCTGTGGGTGGACCGGGCTTTCGTGGCGTCGGGGGCCGGCACCGTGGTCACCGGCACCCTGACCGGGGGAACGGTCACCACCGGCGACGAGTTGGCCGTGCGGCCGGGGCGCCGGCGGGTGCGGGTGCGGGCCATCCAGAGCCTCTACGCAGACCAAGCCAGCGTGGGACCCGGGCATCGGGCCGCCTTGAACCTCGCCGGCGTCAACCACGGCGACGTGGGGCGCGGCCACGTGGTGGTCCGGGAGGACCAGTGGCACCTGACCCGCACCGTCGATGCCTCCCTGGGTGTGCTGGGATCGCTGGATCACGAGGTGTCACGGCGCGGGGCGTACGTGGCCTACCTGGGTGCGGGCGAGTTCAGCGTTCGCATGCGCATCCTGGGAAGCGAGACCCTGCAGCCGGGCACCCGGGGCCCGGTGCGCCTGCACCTGCCCTGCCGGCTGCCGCTGCGCCCCGGGGATCGGTTCGTGTTGCGCGAGAGCGGTCGGGGCGAGACGGTGGGCGGCGGTGAGATCCTCGATGTGGACCCGCGCCTTCCCGCCGCCGTCGCCCGGCCCGACCGCTCGGTGGACCGGGTCATCGCCGAGCGCGGCTGGGTGCGGCCCGACGATCTGTGGCGCCTCACCGGCGAGCGGCGCCCGCCCAACCTGGCCGGCTGGGTGGTGGACCCCGCCGCGCTGAAGATCGCGCAGGAGGAGATCGGGGCGCGGATCGCCGAGGCGTCGGACCTGGGGCTCGACCTGGCCGGCCTCAGCGAGCAGGAACGGGCGGTGGCCACCCATCTCGACGGCGTCGTCGTCGAGGCCGGCCGGGCGCATCCTGCCCGCCGGGTCGACACGCTCGCGGAGCATCCGTTCCTGGAAGCACTGGCGCAGCAGCCCTTCTCGCCCCCCGAACCAACGGCGGCGGGCATGCCCGCAGTTGCCCCGGCGGAGTTGCGGGAGATGCTGCGTCGGGGTCTTGTGCTGTCCCTCGACGGTGTGATCTTTCCCGCCGCCGCGGTTGACCGTTCCGTCGAGACGGTCACGCGGTTGCTCGCTGCCAGGCCCGACGGGTTCACCGTCGCCGAATTCCGCGACGCCGTCGGGACGACCCGGAAATACGCTCTACCGCTGCTGGCGACGCTGGACGCCGGCGGCATGACCCGCCGCCGAGGCGACCTACGAATCGCCGGCCGCCGGCTCCCGGGACGCGCGGACACAACCACCGAGCACGGCGACGCCTGAGTCACACCGCCACACACCGCTCGTGGGAGGCGCGCCGCGAGCACCGGCGACCGAGCACGGCGACGCCTGAGTCACACCGCCACACACCGCTCGTGTGCGGATTGTGTGTTGTGGTTCCAATCAGCAAGGGCCCGTAGGATGTTCGAGTGATCGAACGAGAGATCACCCCGCATCTCCTGCGGTTGTTCACGCAGTACCCGTTCGTGACCGTCACCGGCCCGCGGCAAGCCGGCAAGACGACTCTCTGCCGCGCCGCGTTCGGCGACCTGGGCCACGCCGACCTCGATCATCCCCGCACCCGGGAATTCGCAGCCACCGACCCCGAAGGATTCCTGGCGCAGTTCCCCGACGGCGCCGTCCTCGATGAGGTGCACCGGGTCCCGGAGATTCTCTCCCACCTGAAGGTGCTCGGCGACGAGAAGAGGCGAAACGGCCTGTTCGTGTTGACCGGCAGTGAACAGTTCGGACTACTGGACAGCGTGAGCCAGTCGCTGGCAGGCCGCACGGCCATCCTGCGCCTGCTGCCATTCACGCTCGCCGAGCGCACCGCAGCGGGAGCCGGCGGGCGCCTCGAGGACATTCTCTACTCCGGGTCCTACCCCCGCATCCACGACCAACACCTCGACCCAACCGAGGCACTCGCCAACTACTTCGAGACGTACGTCGAACGCGACGCCCGGCGGATCGGCCAGATCCGTAATATCGACGGCTTCCAGAGGTTCGTCGGCCTCTGCGCAGGCCGGATAGGCCAATTGGTGAACCTCTCAGCCCTCGGTTCCGACGCCGGCGTCTCCCACACGACCGCCAACGCATGGCTCAGCGTGCTTGTGAGGAGCGACATCGTGTTCCGGCTGCCTCCGTTCCACACGAACATCCGCAAGCGCCTCGTCAAGTCGCCGAAGCTGTACTTCCATGATGTCGGTCTGGCGAGTTACCTGAACGGCATCGACGACCCCCGCCAGCTCGTCACCAGCTCCTTGCGCGGCGCGCTGTTCGAGAACCTCGTCGTCTCGGAGGTGCTCAAGCACCGCTTCAATCAGGGTCGCCGGTCCAACCTCTCGTTCTACCGGGACAGCTCGGGACTCGAGTGCGACCTCCTCTACAGACGCGGCGAGGAGATGGCGGCCATTGAGATCAAGTCAGGAGCGACGATCGCGTCGGACTGGTTCGGCCCGATCGACCGGGTCGCCGCGAGCCTCCAACAGATCACCGCCAAGGCCGTCGTCTACGGCGGCGAGGAGCCGCAGCGCCGCACCGTCGGTGAGGTGGTGCCACTGAGCGGCTTGGCCACGATGCTCCGGAACCTCGACCACACTCCGTGAGCCGCCCTCGGGGGCGCTGTCGAATGACATCGAGCCCCGACACCCCGGCGGTGCGGCATCGGGATTCGGACCACCCGGCCACCGAGCGAGGCGGAGCCGGTGCCCGCGATTTGAGTCGTCATCGAGGCGGGACGGGTGCAACCCGCCCGGTGGGTCGACACGCTGGCCGAGCATCCGTTCCTGGCTGCACTGGCACAGCAGCCCTTCGCGCCGCCCGAACCAACGGCGCCGGGTGTGCCCGCCGTGGCCCCGGCGGAGTTGCGGGAGATGTTGCGGCGGGGCTTGGTGGTTTCCCAGGACGGCGTGATCTTCCCCGCCGCCGCCGTGGACCGTGCCGCCGAGGTGGTGGCCGGACTGCTCGAGGCTCGTCCCGAAGGGTTCACTGTGGCCGAGTTTCGCGACGCCGTCGGGACGACCCGGAAATACGCCCTACCGCTGCTGGCGGCGCTGGACGCCGGCGGCGTGACCCGCCGCCGCGGCGACCTACGAATCGCCGGCCGCCGCCTCCCGAGCCGTGCAGAGTAGACGACTGAACCCCGCGGCGCCTGAATCGTCCGCCACGCACCGTCGCTGTTATGGGTCGTCGCAGGAGACTGATGTCACAGCCCCGTGGCATCCTGTGTGACAGCACTGCAGCATGGGGGCGACGATCGGACCGTCGGGTCGGGCAGCACGGAATGAGGGCACAATGACCGGACAACAGGACCGCCATCGCGACATCGAGGTCGACGTGTTGGACGACGCAGGCGTACGCGCTGTCATCGACAACGCCCTTGCCCTGGCAGGCTGCACCTGGGAGGAACTCCAGCAACAGGCCAAGACCGGCAGCTTCACCAGCGAGATCGCCCGGCGGGCCTGGTTCGTCGTTTCGTCCTTTGAGCCGACGCCGGCCTGACCTGGAGCGTCAGGCCAGGGAGTTCGCGGGGGACCTGACAGAGCTTCTCAACCGGACCGTCACCGACGGCGTCCGCTTGCGCTCCTACATGGACCGACACCGCGATCCGGCCACCGCCGGCGAGGCTCTCACGCGCGACGGCTGGCAGGGGAGGGACCTTCACCGCCGTTCGGCAAGCCCGGTTGGGCATTGGGAGCCGGCAGCGACGGGGGCAGAGATCGCACGATGTTTGCCGTCTCAGTGGCGACGGTGACGAGGCGCCGGAGGTGCCGGATGAGATTGAACGGCTCGTCGGCCCAGACGTGCCAGCCGTTGGGGTCGTCGGTGATCCCGGACGCCTTGTCGTGCTTGTGGCGCAGACTGTCGATGGCCCAGGCCAGCGGCGAGCGGCCCGACACGGTGTACTCGTGGGCCTCGGCAGGGATGCCGACAAGGCGGCAGCGCCCGTTGATCTCCAGCACGCTGCGATCCTCGGCTCGGCCCCCGGCCCCCGCCGGTCGCCGCGACGTGCGGCTCCCGGCGCCCTCCGCGACAGCGCGGTCGTCGCCGGCGGCCGTGGCCCGGCCCCAGCGCATCCGACCGTCGATGCGGTAGGCGTCGGGGTCGGCGTCGCCCTCGTCCGGCCGGCCGTCCACGAGACAGGTCCCCGGCCATTCCGGCACCGTCTCGTAGCCGATGTGCAGGTCCATCAGGGCGCGGCCCGCCGCCCGGAACGCCTCGAAGTCACCGGCGAGCGGCACTCGCGGCAGGTTGCGCTGCAGGTCGTGGCGGTACCGCTCCCGCCAGTCCGGGGCGTGCATCACGCCGTACAGGTACTCCCAGATGTCGTCCTTGCCGATGGAGGCGTCGCCGTAGTGGGATCGAAACCGTTCGAGGCACCAGTCGGTGATGTTGTCATCGTCGGGCTGAGGATCGTCGAGGTCGAACTCGATGGGGAGCGTGTCGGCCACAGGCTCGCTCTCCTCAGACCGGTCCACGACGACCCGAGCGGGGCGCCGCCCGCCCGCCCCCGTCGAGCACGTTCAGATCGGGCAGGCTCGCCGCCGCGAGGGTTCCGAACCTACTGCGGTTCGCCGGGCTGCTCACGAGGATCGCCTCCGGCGCGGGATGGCGCGGGTCTGTTGCGATCCCTTGATCGATGCGAGGTCCGGCAGCGTCGCGGTGGCCAGCGCCTGGAAGGTCATGTTCGACGTTCCCGAGATGAGGATCGCCGCCGCCGGGGAACGAGTCGGGTCGGCTGGTTCGTTCCTGCTGCGCTGAGGTCGGCTGGATGGACTGTGGCGATCGTGCCGAAGATGGCTCGGTTGTTCGGCGACGCCACGCAGAGGAACTCGTTCCGGGATCGGTTCGGGGGAATAGACTGCCGGACCGTTCGTTCGTTCGTTCGTTCGTTCGTTCGTTCGTTCGTTCGTTCGTTCGTTCGTTCGTTCG
>JAPONU010000431.1 GCA_026713745.1 bacterium | reverse complement strand
GCGGAGTGCGTGTCGGGTCGCCAACGAACCGATGCTGCTGTCAACCGATTCCTCAAACACTGCGAGGTCATCGAGGTCCTGCCGGAGCAGGTTGCGAGACGGGCCGGATCTCTGCGAGCGTTGGCTGGTCGAGGATCGGCGACCGATGCAGTCGTCGTCGCCGGTGCCGAGCCCGGCGGCGCGGTGCTGACAGGCGACGTTGCGGATCTGCGTGCCCTCGCCGAGCACGCCGAGGACGTCGAGGTCCTCCGACCCTGATCGCTCCGAGGTCCGGCACGCGAGCGAACCGTTCCCAGGAGGCTCCGTCGATGTTGCCAACCGCCACGGCGCCGTTCCCGCTTCGAGACTCAGGGCCTCTACCACCCGGCACGGCTTCGCGAAGTTGCGCGGCGCTGCGGTCAAGGAATGGGCGCGTGAGAATCGTGGTTGGATCGGCCAGTGCTATCCTTACGAATGGTGCCGAGGGTGAGTGTCCAGCGCGCGTGGTTGGAGCAGCTTCCCGGGGGGACGTGCTTCCGCTCCGGCGATGTGCTCGGGGCGAGTCGCGGAGCGGTCTACGCCTTTCTGTCGCGTGAGTCCTCGAAGCCGCGCGCTGCGGCGGCGTGTTGGCGAGTGGGTCCGAATCTGTACTGGAAACCCAACCGCGACGGGAGGAACGGTCCGAGGGGTCCGGGGCATTTGGACATCGCGCGAGCGATCGCCGGTGAGGGTTGTGGACTGACCGGCCACCAGGCGGGGAAGGTGGCGGGGTGGTTGACCCATACGGTGAGGCCTGTCGCGGAGGTCGCGGTGGTCGGCGAGCCGAGTGTGCGCCGTCCCCGCCCCGACTTGGTGCTGCGGCCGCGCGCGAACGACAGTCGCCGCGGACTGAGCGCCCTCGAGGTCACCTACCTCGAGGCGGTCATGAACTTCGATGTCTGCGCGGAGTTGGCGTGGCCGGAGGCGCTCCGCGTGACGGCGCAACGCGTTGATCATCGGGAGCGCTTGCGCGCCGACGCGTTGGGGGAGGTCGCCGCGGCTGAACGGGGCGCGGGCGCGGTCGCGATGCGCGCCAGGATGCGGGAACTCTGCGCGGTCCTCGATGGGGTCGCACCGCCGCCGGCTCCGACCGGCGCCACCGGGCCGCCGCGTCGGCGCGGTGAGCCGTTGACCGCGGCGCATCTTCCCGCATGGATGTCCGCTGGGCAGGGATCGAGGATCGCCGCGCTGTCGAGCTTCGTGAATCATTGGGCGCTGCACCCCGAGCGCCGCCCCGCGATGTGTGCGGCGCCGCCGGGCGGGCCGAACCGTCTCGATCTCGTCCGGATCGCCGCGACGGTGCACGCGCTCTCCGATCGGGACGGCGTCGACGTGCCGGACTGGGTCTGGGCGCACACCTGGCACGAGGACGTTCGCATCTACGACGTCGGCGAAGCGTCCGCTGCGTTCCGTGGCAGCGCTGTCGGGACCTGCGCGCATCATCGTGTGTGGTTCCGCGAGGACCACATCATGTGCATTCGCGTGCACGGCATGTGGAGCCCCACGGGGCAGCGGTGAGCGATCGCGGAGGCTTCTCGCTCGCCCGGGTTCTCGAACTCGTCGCTGCCGTTGACGCAGCGATGCCCGTCGGTCTGCCAATCGAGGTCGCTGTCGGAGGCGCGGTGGCCATGATGCAGATCGCACCCGGGCGGCTGTCGGAGGATCGGCCACCGACGCAGTCGTCGTGGCCGGCGCCGAGCCCGGCGGCACGGTGCTGACAGGCGACGTTTCGGATCTGCGTTCCCTCGCCGAGTACGCCGGGGACGTCGAGGTCCTCGGACCCTGATCGCTCATGGGCCCGCCGCGGGCACCCTGTCCGGGCACTCCGGAACGGTGGAGGGCTCGCTGCCTTGCTGTCGCCCCCGGGTGTCCACGCTCGGCGCCGTGACACCGGTCCGGGCCGTCCGCCTGACCGACCCCTGGGGCGACGAGTGCCTGCTGTGAATCGACTACTGCCGTCCCGACGGCAGCGTGTGCGGCCTGGCGGTGACGATCGATTGACGGCCTTCGGCGTCCGGCGGCGGTCGTGTCGGCGTCCCGCGCCGTCTGAGCGAGGAGGAGGCGGTGTCGGTCGCCTAGGACGAATGGCTGGACGCGGTGGAGTTGGTGCGCCGGCCGCTACTCTGACCGCCGGACTTGGGGCGCTGTCGAGGCTCCCCGTGATGCATGATGGTCGATGTGGGCGGCGATTCGACCGAGTGGCTTGGCTTGTACGGTTTCTTGCGCGTGATCGCGCCGCGTGTTGGGTGCCGGCGGCATGTGTGCCGGCGAGCTCCGGAGTAGGAGTGGTCGGATCGAGCGTGGAGGAGGCACCACCGCGATGAGAGTCATTACCAGAGAGGAAATCGTTGCCGAGGTCACCGAGACGGCGAGGCTGGCCGGCTTGACCTTCGAGGAGTTCATGGCCGAAGGGAAGTCGGACATGCTGACCGACGCCGCCTTTCGAGACATCTGGTTGCTTTACAGAGACGAGTTGCTCGAGCGGTGACCGCACGGAATCTTCGGCCATGCGTTGAGGAGTTCGCGTGGCTGTACGGCTCCAGCGGTCGGCCCACTCCCGATCTCCATGCGCTGCACTTCCCCGTCGGTGGGCGGCGGTTCGGCCGACGCTGGAGGAGTTCCTGCTCTTCTTGGACAGGGAGAACCTCTTCGACAACTGGAAGGCAGGCTGGAAGCCGAAGCTCCTCGATTCGCTTGAGGCGTGGGAACGACGGCAAGCCCGAGCGACGGCCCGGCAGTTCCCCGAGGAGGCGATCGGCGCGCTCGAGACGCTCGGCTACAGCGTCACGGCCCCAAGCGCGTAGGAGACGTCTTCCGGCCCGCGCCGACCACGGTTGATTCCGGAGCTGCGCCGGAGCGGGATGAAATCGGGGCGCCGGCCCCGCCCCTACGCCCGCCGGAAGCGCCAGCCGTGGAGGATGCGGCCGTAGTAGTTGAACGCCCGCCGGGCCCCGGGATCGTCGAACGGGTAGTCGCCGCCGATCTGGCGGGCGGCGGCCAGGCCGCTCACCAGG
>JAPONU010000430.1 GCA_026713745.1 bacterium | reverse complement strand
CTTGCCGAGGGGCAACAGCACGGCGGAATCGCGCAGGGCATCGCCCAGGCGCTGTGGGAAGAGATGGTCTACGACGCCGGCGCAGGTCCGCGGACCACCAACTTCGGGGACTACCTCATCCCTTCGGCAGCGGAGTTCTGCAACTTCGAGACCCACCGGAACAACACGCCCACACCGCTCAACCCGCTGGGCGCAAAGGGCATCGGCGAGGCCGGCACCGTCGGCGCTACGCCGGCGGTGCAGAGCGCAGTGATCGACGCGCTGGCGCCGTACGGGGTTCGCCACCTGGACATGCCGCTCACGCCCGAGAGGGTCTGGCGGGCGATGACCACCGACGGCAACGGCCGCTGAGGCGCCGGAGAACCGACAGAGGAGCTGTCCGACGTGACCGCATCAACCAACGGCACCGTCGTGGAACTCCGCGGCATCTCCAAGAGCTACGGCGAGACGCGGGCGAACGTGGACATCGACTTCGATCTGCGCGCCGGGGAGATCCACGTCCTGCTGGGCGAGAACGGCGCCGGCAAGACGACCTTGATGAACGTCATGTTCGGTCACGTCCTGCCCGACACCGGCACAATCCACGTGCGCGGCGAGCCGGCCGACATCCACTCGCCCCACGACGCCTTGGAGCTGGGCATCGGGATGGTGCACCAGCACTTCTCCTTGGTTCCCACCTTCAGCGTCGCGGAGAACATCGTCCTGGGATCGCGCCCCGCAACCGATTTCCGGTTCAAGCGCGGCGCCATCGGGGCCGAGACGAACGAGTTGGCCGAACGGCACGGCATGCCGCTCGACCCCCACGTGCAGGTGCAGGACCTTCCCGTCGACCTGCAGCAGCGCGTGGAGATCCTGAAGGTGCTCTACCGGGGTGCCACCATCCTGATCCTCGACGAACCAACCTCCCTCCTGGGTCCGCGACAGATCGAGAACCTGCTCGACATCCTGCGGGACCTCCGCAAGCGCGGCTGCTCGATCGTGCTGGTCACCCACAAGCTTGGCGAGGTGATGGAGGTGGCCGACCGGGTCACCGTGCTCCGGGCAGGTGAGTGGGTCACGACCACCGAGCGCGGCGACTTCGACGAGCGCAGTCTCACCCGAGCCATGACCGGCCACGAGATCACCGCCGTCGAGAGCGACCACGCCCCCTGGACCGACGATGTCCCGCTCCTGGAAGTCCGTGAGTTGAATGAACCCGGCGAGGGCGCCGACCACCTCGACGACATGTCCTTCATGGTCCGCCCCGGGGAGATTCTCGGCGTGGCCGGCGTGGAGGGCAACGGACAACGCACCCTCGTGAACTGCATCTGCGGACTCGACGAGGCGGAGTCCGGGACCGTCCACATCGCCGGGGAGGACCTCACCGGCGCCGGTACGAACGCCCTGCGCAGCGCCGGCCTTGCCGTGATACCCGAGGATCGCCACAGTTGGGGCCTGATCCTGGACATGACCCTTGCGGAGAACATCGCCATGTCCGACATCCCCGCCGGCGCGTACAACAAGACGGGCCTGTTGGACTGGCGCGGGGTCCGTCGCCGAGCCCGTGAGCTGCTCGCGGAGTACGACGTGCGGCCGCCCGATCCGGACCTGCTGGCCTCCAGCCTCTCCGGTGGCAACCAGCAGAAAGTGGTGCTGGCCCGCGAGCTGTCGCGGGATCCACGGGTGCTCGTGGCCGACAACCCCACTTGGGGCCTCGACGTCGGCGCCATCGACTACGTGCATCGCCGGTTGCTCGACGTCAAGGGAAGCGGCGCAGCCGTGTTGCTGCTGTCGATGGACCTCGAGGAACTCCTGAAGCTGAGTGACCGCCTGATCGTGCTGTTCCGGGGTCGCATCGTGCTGGAACGCTCTGTGCGGGACCTGGATATGGACGAGTTGGCGCTTGCGATGGCCGGCAGAACGGCGGAGGCGGCGGTCTAGAGAGCCGCCCGGGGCCCCGACGAGGCCCCCTGTCAGTTGCACACGGGAACAGCCGCCCTGCTACTGTGTTTTCAACGGGATTGAAGCTCTGTACTCAGAGCGCAACAGAAAGTGAGAGGGGAAAACGTGCGACGCATTTTTCTGCCATTGCTCGCGATCGTGGTTTTGGGCGGTGTCGTCCTCAGTTGCGGTGACGACGATGAGGGTCCGGTCAAGCTCGGCTTCCTGGCCGGCCTGTCTGGTGACTACTCCGAATGGGGACCCCCCAGCCAGGACGGCGCGGAGGCGGCCATCGG
>JAPONU010000429.1 GCA_026713745.1 bacterium | reverse complement strand
GTCATCCTGTGGCTGGTCTGGAACATCTGCTCGGTGGCGGGAGCGCTGCTCGGCGCCGTCCTCGGCACCCCCGAGACCTGGGGCCTCGACGCCGCCTTCCCGGCGATCCTCGTGGCGCTGCTGGCCCCCCACGTGCGCACCGCCGCCGGGCGCATCGCCGCCCTCGGCGCCGCGGCGGTGGCTCTGGGCGTCGTGCCGGTCACCGGCGCCGGCGTGCCGATCCTGGTGTCGCTGGTAGCGCTCGGGCCCGCGCTGTGGGTCTGGACCCGCCGCAAGGATCCGAGCCCGGAGGGTGACACGTCGGAAGGTGACACGTCGGAAGGTGACACGTCCGAGGGTGACGCATCGGAGGGTGACACGTCGGAAGGTGACGCATCGGACAGCGAGCCGGAGGCGGCACCGTGAGCTGGCCCCTGATGATCGTCCTCGTGGCGGGCTCCTACGGCCTGAAGGCCGTGGGCGTCTCGAGCCTCGGAGGCCGCGTCGAGCGCCGGCTGGGACCGGCGGTGACCCTGCTGCCGGCAGCGCTGTTCGCCGCGCTCATCGTGATCATGACCTTCGAGGACGCCGGCGCGCTCACACTCGACGCCCGCGCCGCCGGCGTCGCAGCAGCAGCGGTGGCTGTGTGGCGCAAGGCCCCGCTGGTCCTCGTCGTCGCCGTGGCCATGGCCGTCACCGCCGGGGTCCGAGCCCTCACCTAGTCACCGGGTCATCGCTCCCGGAAGTAGTCGCGAAACCACTCGGTGAGGATCTCCACGAAGTCGGGGGCGAACTCGCGCTTCAGCCTGGCGTACTCGTTGACACTGCCGGTCACGGCCTCCTGAAAGAGGTGATTCGCCGAGAGGATCGTGGCGATCGTGTAGCCCGGGACGCTCGACTCGCCAATGGCCTCGGACATGGCGATCGAGTTGGCGGGCGCCGGAACCTGCGTGTCCAGCTCGCCGAACAGAGCGAGAACCGGCACATCGAGGGCGACGATCGCCGGCGCGGGGTCGTACCCGAGGAACGATCCGAACCAGGGGCTCCGCCACGCCGCCAGCTCCTCGGCGACGATGGAGTCCACCATGGCCTCCTCGTCGGGGATCGCCTCCCGCGACTCGGCGGGCATCGCCTCGAACTGTCGCTGCACCAGAGCCCGCAAGGTTGCTTCCACCTCGTCCCAGCCCTGCCCGGTGGCGACGGCGCTGAAGACCAATTCCTGGAACGCCCGGAACTGTTCGACCTCCTCGGCTGTGGCACCGGACTGCTCGAGGAGTTCGAGCTGCTGCGTCTCCACGGTCTCCCGGAGAGGCAACACAGGGGCGGCCAGCAGACCCACGAAGGCCACGGCGGTTCGATCGGCCACAACCGGTGCCACGATCCCGCCCTCGCTGTGGCCGACGAGCCCGATGCCGCCTGCAGCGATGTCGTCCCGGGAGCGGAGCACGTCGATCGCGGCTTCCACGTCGCTGACTCGGTCCTCCAGAGTCGCCTGAAGGTTGTCGCCGCCCGAGCCGCCGACGCCCCGGTCGTCGAACCGCAAGGAGGCCACACCGGCGCCGGCCAGATGGTCGGCGAGCACGGCGAACAGGCGGAAGCCGCTGACGTTGGAGTCCCTGTCCTGCTCGCCACTGCCGCTGATCAGCACGACGGCGGGATGCGGCCCGTCGCCGGAGGGAAACGTCAACTCGCCGGCGAGCGTGATGTCCCCGTTGGAGAACACCACCTCGGTGCGGCGGAACGACGCGCCGGGGCCGTCCTCACTGGGATCCTCGAAGCGCTGCATCCAGAAGGTCTCCGCCATACCGGCCTGGGTGAAGTCGCCCTCGATCACCTCGTCGCCAACCTCCCCGTCCCAGACGGCGAGCCCGAGGGGTGATTCCAACTCGAAGTGCAGGCGGCCCGCATCCAACGTCACGTTCGACAGCGGCAAGCCGAAGTTGCCCTGGATGTCCATGGTCCCGCGGAGACCGTCTCCAGATGCTGTCAAGTCCACCGCGAACGGCAGATCGGCGGGACCCGCTATCGCGATCCCGCCCTCCCAGCGACCCTCCAGATCCGCCGGCACCGGACCGGTCGCCGCGGGATCCTCCGCATCGCCGGGATCCGCCGGTCCCGGCGGTGGCGCCGGCGGGCTGGTAGCGGGCGTCGTGTCGACCGTCTCGGCGGGTGCAGGAGCCGGCGCAGGCTCACTGGCAGGTTCAGGGGCCGGAACCGGGGCAGGGGCCGGAACCGGGGCAGGTTCAGGGTCAGGGCCGGTGACTGTCTCCTCAGCGACCTCGGGAACAGACGATTCTGCAGGTGGGAGGGGTTCGGCCGGCGCGGGCGCAACGGTGATCGCAGGCGCCGGCACGGTCGTCGGCGGGGCCTCTGAGGGTGCTGCATCCGGACCACCGCACGCAGCCGCCGCGAAAAGTAGAAGCACATACAATGACGCCAAAATCGTGCTATATCTCACCGCAGCCATCAATCGAGCCAGTCCATGGACGCCTACGAACCAACCCTAGTTGTGTCGGTGCAGCCGAGACGACAGCACGGAATCTTCGTCCACTGACACCGGCAGCGACGCGTAGCTAGAGTGACCGCGCCGCCGGAGGAAGGGGTATTCGGTCATGGCTGAGCAACTCGGCATCGAGCACCTCGTCGAGCTTTCCGGGACCGAGATGATCCTGGGGTTCTTGACGCCGTTGTTCATCTTCGCGGCGTTCTTCCTGGCGCAGGTGCTGCTGCCGGCAATTCGGGTTCCCGGCTACGCCGTCGACACCAAGACCGGCGAACCCCGCAACTACCGGCTGAACGGTCTGGTGGTGTTCGTGATCGCGGTGATCGTGTGGGCTGTCGGGTTCGCCGGGTTGCCACGCGACTGGTTCTACCGCTCCTCGCTGTATGCGGTCGCCGGCGGAACCGGTCTGTGCGCCCTCATCGCCGTCGCCGCGGTGTTCAGCCAGCCCCGAGGTGAGGCGAAGAACCCGCTGGCGGGAATGTGGGCCGGGCGCAGCCGGGAGTTGTCGCTCTTCAACCACCGCCTCGACCTCAAGATGTACACCTACGTCGTCGGCGGGGCGATGTGGGCACTCAACGCTCTGTCCGGTGCCGCCTACCACCACGGACGCTTCGGCGACGACGCCAACCCGGGCGTCTACCTGTACGCGGGGTTCCTCACGTTCTACGTCCTGGACTACTTCGTCTACGAGCGTGTCCAGCTCTACACCTACGACATGATGCACGAGCAGGTCGGCTTCCGGATGCTCTGGGGCGGTCTCATCTTCTACGGGTGGCTGTTCATCCTCCCGCTCTGGGGAATGGCCGCGCACCCCCACCCCGGCTTCTCAACCGTCTGGACGCCTTTCTGGCTCGCCGGGGCCGCAGTGCTGTTCCTGGCCGGCTGGGGCATCTCCCGTGGCACCAACATGCAGAAGTACACCTTCAAGCGCTGGCCCGACCGCAAGTTCCTGGGAATCCAGCCCGAGTACATCGAGGCCGGCCACCGCAAGATCCTCGTCAACGGCTTCTGGGGCATGGCCCGCCACTTCAACTACATGGGCGAGTGGACTCTCGCCCTGGCGATCGGCCTGGTCTTCGGCCACTTCGACATTCTCTGGGCCTGGACCTACACGATCTTCATCCTCGGGTTCTTCACCTGGCGCCAACTCGCCGACGACAAGTTCTGCGCCGACAAGTACGGCCCCGAGAAGTGGGCGGAATACAAGGCGCGCGTGCCGTACCGCATCTTCCCCGGCGTCTACTGAAACC
>JAPONU010000428.1 GCA_026713745.1 bacterium | reverse complement strand
GTCGAGCAGGCGAGGTTGCGCGCCCCCGAGCAGCGCCGATGGCTCGATGGCGCCGAGCGTGCGGGCGTCGATGTCGGTGTCCAGCCGGACCGCGCTGCGGGCGAAGCGCAGGCCCGTCCAGGTCTTCCCGCAGGCCCGGGGTCCCTCGATCACCACACACCCCGCCGCCCGCAATCCCCGCTGCATCTCACCGTCGACCACTCGAGGCCGGTAGCCCGCGGGGACCGACGTCCCCCCATCACCGCCAGCCTGCTCCCCCACGTCCCTCCACCTCGCCGTTGTACAATCAGACAATCGAACGATATCCATATTGACACTCATCCGCTATCCACTTGGCGATCGCCGTCCGGGAGTCGAGGCAGGTGGACTCGGAGCGCCCGGTGGCCCAGTGCAGGATCTCCCGGTCGGAGGTGGCGAGACAGCGAGATGCCCTCGTTGGCCGCCTTGCGCTTGGCGCCCGCGTGGTGGTGGTCCGGGAGCAAGATCATGGTTCTCATGCCTCCTATATGGCACTAGCGGCATAGCAACACATCTGCCGGACCTGCACGAGCCGGCTGCCGCCGGCCCCACCAGGCGTTTCGCTGCGGAGCGCCGCTCGCTACGAGCCGCCGGAGACCGCGCCGAGCAGGCGGCAGAGGTCGCTGACCGTCTTGCCGTTTGCGACGATGATCAAGGCCGCTCCCGTTCTCGTGGCTCGAGGTCAACGCCGGGCGCGGGTGGCGGCGACAGCGTGTCGAGGTCGGCGAGCAGGGCGCCGAAGCTGCCGAGGGGCACCGCCGTGGCGTCGCCGCGGGCCTGGGGCTCAGCGCCGCCGTAGACGATCGCCGCCGCGGCGACTCCGGGAACCGTGCGCCGGACTCGGCGCAACCCATCGAACCACCCGCCGGCGGGGGTGCTGCCGGACTTGATCTCGACGGCGGCCAGGCCGGCGGGCGTCGGATACAGCAGATCGCACTCGAGGCCATCTGCGGTGCGGAAGAACGACAACTCGGCATAGCGCGCGTGGTTGTGGGAATGCTTGACCGCCTCGACGACGGCCGCGTTCTCGAACAGGGCGCCCCGCAACGGATGGGTCCGCAACTGCTCGGGGCTCCTGATACCGATGAGGTAACCCGCCAGTCCCACATCGACGAAGTAGAGCTTGGGCGACTTCGTGAGCCGCTTGCGAGTGTTCGCGAAGTGCGGTTGGAGGCGGAAGACGATGTCGCTCGCCTCGAGAACGTTCAGCCAACCGGCGATGGTCGAGTGCGCCACGCCGGTGTCGCCGGCGAGGTTTGACAGGTTGACGAGTTGGCCGACGCGGCCGGCGCACAAGCCCAGGAACCGGCGGAAGGCGGAATGATTGGAGATGTTGCCGATACGGCGGGCGTCCCGCTCGACGTAGGTCGAGCAGTAGTCGGCCATCGCCGCCGTCGGGTCGATTCCCTCGGCGTGGACACGGGGGAAGCACCCCGAGTACAAGACCCCGTCGACGTCGCCCTCGGCGCCGGCGCGGCGGAGTTCGGCGAGTGAGAACGGCCACAAACGCAACAGGGCCGTGCGCCCGGCGAGCGACTGACTGAGCGTGTTCGTGAGGCCGAACTGCTCACTCCCGGTGAGCACGAACAGGCCGTTGCGGCGCTCCTCGTCCACGAGGACCTGCAAGTACGACGGCAAGTCCGGGGCGTTCTGAATCTCATCGAGAACCGCGCCATCGGGGAACTGCGCCAGGAACCGCACCGGATCGGCCACGGCAGCCTCCCGAACATGGTGGGCCTCGAGATTCACGTACGGCAGGTCCGGGAAGGTGGTGCGGCACAGCGTCGTCTTGCCCGACTGCCGCGGACCCGTCACCGTCACGATCGGATATTGCTCGAACCGCCGCAGAAGCAACGGCGCGATCTCCCGCTCGATCACGACAACACCCTATCTCGTATCCCGTATTCTGAGTCTACTAAACTCAAATTACGGGGTATGGAATCCTCGTCCGATCCGAGAGTTTCACCACCATCGCCCACCGCTCATAGAACTTCATCAGGCGGCCCATCCACGGCTCCGACTTCCAGCCGGGCGAGTCTCAGTGCTCCCGAGGGCCAGTGTCGACTCGATCGACCACTTCCGCGTTTCTGTTCGCAAACACCCAGGCAGACCACCCCATCACGACTCCGCCGATGCGGGACTTCACGCTGCCTCAGGCCACTCGCACTGGGTCCTCCAGCTGGTCAGGCATCTCGGCAGGGAACGACAACACCAGGTGCCGTCCCAGCGCCGTCGCAACCCGAGCGAACGTGTCGATGCGATTGCGCACGCCACCACCCTCCTCGAGCCGTGAGATCACCGATTGCGTGGTGCCCATGCGCTCGGCCAACTCACGCTGACTCAGCCCCGCCGCCATACGCAAGTCGTAGATGAGCTGCCCCAAGGCGAGGTGCTGCTCGATCCCGGCCCGGGCCTCGGCAGACGGCTCACCGCGCTTGCTCTTGACGTCCTCCCAACGCGAACGATTCGCCATCGTGTCTCCCTTCACGGATCGCTGCGAGCACATCGCTCGACAACATCGCCGAGACTGCCGAGCCATTCGGCAACCTCGTCGTGCAATTCGACTTCGGCCACACCCGCGATAATCGCACAAACAGTATTATCGCACAAGAACGGTCATGCGGGGAAGCGAACGTGCGCCTGATGTCGCCAGCGTGATGAGAAGCGTCCCGTCCCTGGGTTGGAACTGGTCGGATCTCAGGACGTCACGCGGCTCGCAACACGAGGGCTTCGAGGAGCTCGTTTGTGAGTCCAGGTGATCTGGCCACTGCCCCGTCCTGGCACCAGATCCGCGCTTACCTCTGCCCTGATGCCGATCAGGCGAATCGGAATGGCGGCGGCGCTAGGCGCTGTGTTCAATCGCTGACTGGAACGCGTGCAACGCCTGCTGGTCGGAGCAGACGAAGCGGATCGTGCTCACCTTGGTGGATGCCGAGCGCACGGCATCCACGGCGATCGTGGCAGCTGCCTCCAGCGGATAGCCGCGGGCGCCCGTTGCGATTGCCGGGAAGGCCACGGTTTCGGCACCCACTTCGTCTGCGCGCACCAGGGATTCGCGGTAGCACGACTCCAGCAGCACCGGCTCGCCGCGAGTGCCGCCGGTCCACTTCGGCGCCACGGTGTGAATGACCCACCGAGCCGCGAGCCGGAAGCCCGGCGTGACCACAGCTCGCCCGATGTCGCAGGCGCCGAGCGCTCGACAGTGCCGCAGGAGCTCGGGGCCGGCGGCGCGGTGGATCGCGCCGTTGACGCCGTCTCCGTCCGCCAGGAGCCTGTTGGCTGTATTGACGATGGCGTCGACTTCCTGGCCGGTTATGTCGCCCAGCACTGCTTCGAGCGCGGGTTGGCGCGACACGATCGTCGGCAGCAGCGGAGACATCGGATCGCCGCACACGAGCACGATCAGGTCGGCCAACTCGTCGCGCTCGCTGATCGGGTCGAAGTTCTGCGGGTCGAAGTCTCCCCTCTTGCGGTCGGGATGGCTCTCGATGCGCGCCGAGGTGGCCATGAAGCCCTTCTCCTTGGCCGCGAACGTCACTTCGTAGATGCCGAAACGGGTCCAGCTGCGATGGAGGAACAAGCGGTCGTCCTCCATGAACGCGAGCCACTTGTCGTTCATGTCCATAGGCGCGTACCCCATGGCGATCGCCTGCATGTCTTCTCGCGAGATGAGCATGTTCGGCGGCGGGATCGCCACCGGCTCCCTGATGCGTGAGATATGTCCCACGCAGTCATCGTCGTGCCCGTCGTCCTCGGCGCAAGACGACAACCAGTCGCTTCTGCCGAAGACGTCTTCGGGCGGCCCGTCGGATCCCCACAACGCCGTGCTGAACAGGCTCAGCTCCTTGCCGGCTGAGCCTTCGGCGCTACCGGTGATCTCGCCCGTCTCGTCTGATGGGTCGCCACTCATGTGCACTCCAGTTCTTCGCAATCCCGATTCCTCGGCAATCTCGCCGCACGTCGACGTCAATCCAAGCACGCGACGGGCAGCGTCCCCCCTCTCCTATGTGTCCTCGTTCTCGCCGTCGAACTCGTTATCCCACGTGATGTCGTCTGGGTCGATGTCGGGTTCGTCCTCGTCAAGCTCGAGCGTGTCGTCGACGATCCGTTCGGGCCGCCAAGGCGGCTCATGTTCGTAAGGACGCTGCTCAGGAACGGCAGTCCCCAACTCGTACTCGTCGACGCCCGGCAATCTGAGAACTCCCGCCTCGTCGCAGTTCTCGGTCCCCACCCGGTGCATCCCCGGCGAGAGCGAACCAGCATGGCGGCCGAATCCGAGTTGGCGGTGGGAACAGTTCACTTCCGCTTCAGTTCTTTGGGCAGTGCCTTGCTGTATACGACGACAAGTTGCTGGTTGGCGCGGGTGAGGGCGGTGTAGAGAGAGCCGTGGCGGCCCAGATTCTTCTGGAATTCGGCCGGTTCTACGACTACGACCCCGTCGAACTCCAAGCCCCGGGCGAAAACGGGGCGCGCCAACCGCAGTCGGGCGCGTGAGTGGCTCGGGTGGTGGAGGGCCCACGGGTCGCCTTCGGCTTGTCGCCAGCCGGCCCTGAGACAGAGTCGTCGAAGCTCATCAAGTTGGTCTCTGTCCCATGCGATAACTGCCACTGTTCCGGCAGAGAATTCTTCGGCGAGTTGCTCGGCCTCTTCGTGTACTTTGCGGATCCGTTGTGTCGGGCCGACCTTTTCTTGTCTGGGTTCTGGACCGTCGCGGAGGGCGCTAGGGCTTTGTTGGCCCGGTGGGAGCAGGCCGCTGGCGTACCGGAGGATTTGCCGGGTCGATCGGTAGCCGGTGGCCAAGACTTCGTATCCGAGTTCGGAGCCGTCGGTCCGATCGAGCTCAAGTTCGTCTTGGAGGAGTTGTTCCCAGGTCGGTGATGTGTAGTCGGCGCGGCGTTGGTTCATGTCGCCGAATAGTGACCACCGTCCGCCTCGCTTGAGGAGAGCGCTGAGGATCCACCACTCCGCGGGACGAATGTCCTGCACTTCGTCGACGATCAGATGTTCGTATCTTCCTTTGCTGCCGCAGAGGTCCACGGACATCCCGATGCCGGCGAGGAAGAGTAGGTACGACTTGTCGCGGCGGGCAGCGACGAAGTCACCGGCGTCTGCCAACCACGCTCGGTGTTCCTCATCGTCGAGCCAAGCGGCGACTGAACGATCCGATCGACAGGCGCTGATGATCTTCCCGGCGATGTATCGCACCTGTCGCTGTCCCTGGGGTAAGCGCGAGAGTTGCGGCTTAAGGCGACGAGCTGTCTCGTTGGCGAGTCTTACGTTCTTCGCGTCACTGTGGAAGTAGCGTTCGCCTCTGTGGTGTAGCGGGTGGCTCAGCTTGCCAGAGAGTTCCCGAATGAGCCTCTCCATACTGATGACTTCAACGCCGTGGGCGCCGATGTCGTCGAGTACCTGCTGGACATATGACGCCCAGGCATCGGTGGGTCCGACCAGCCCGACACTGGTCAGGCGAACATGGGTCCTGCTCGGGTTGCGAGCGTGCTCGAGGTGTGTGAGATAGGCGGCCCGGTGGGTGGCAACGATCGTCTTGCCGGTGCCGGGGTGGCCTTGCACCGCGAGATGCTCCGTGGCGGGCCAGGTGACGAGACGGTGCTGGTCGGGCTGGAGTGTGCGTAGAACTGAGCGCAGGCGATCCGAGCGCGGCTTCGAGATCGCCTCCATGACGAGGTCACGCGCCCGCTGGGGCTCGGCGGCGGGAGGAGGCGGGGCCGCGGCAGGCGCTCCCGTTGAGTGTGGCTCGTCGGTTGGCGGTTTGGGCTCGATCGGCTTCTGTGGGGGCTCGGGCACGTCCTCGGTCCGGCGCTGGATCGGCGGTGCTGCGGGCGTCATCGTAGGCTCGTCGGGTCTCGGTGAACTGGCTTGAGGGTTGACCTCCGGGCGACGGATTGCGAGAGTCGGCTCGGTTGTGGTCAACGGTTCGCCGCCCGGGTCGCGGCTCGTGGGGGGTGGGGGAACGTCGAGAGTCCGGGGTCGGCGCGGGAACACGGTCGCCGGATCGACCCCCGGTTCTACGTCATCTTCGAAGTCATCGTCGAAGTCAACAATGACGTCTCCGTCGCGTCGGAACGTTCGCCGGGCCAGTAAGCGACGCGGATCAGGGTCGTGCCAGGACGAGGCACGACCCGCCAAGAACAGCCCTGCCGACTCGGCAACCCAACTGATCACCACGGTGTGATCCAAGTGGGTGTGCCAACTTCCGATGTAGAAGCTTGCGCCGAGATCGGGATCGTCGTAGTCGAGAGCCACGCGTCCGATCAGCGGCTCGATCGGACCAAGAGCCGGTCCCCGGCTCCTGGGAGGTGATGCCACCCAGGGCGCGTTCCTCGGCGCCGACACGCCGCTGGCTCGGTCGACGAAGTTTTTCCGTTGGCGCTTGGCATTGCAAAGGTATTCCTCGTTGACGGCCTGCTCGTCGTTGATTTCGTCGCGCCGCCACTGTGAGGAGGTCACGGTGACACCTCCAGCGCGCAGAGGGCGACGTACTCCAATTCAAGCGATCCGGCTCTCGCCTCTTCAAGTCTGTGTAGGGCTTGACTGCGGCGGTAGTCCTGGGTGCGGCGCTGGCTCTCGAACATGTGGATAGTCGCCGGCTTCCCTTCGGCTCGAAGGGTTCGGATGCGCTTGTCGTTGTCCGCGGCTTTCCGGTCGAAGGACTCCTCAATGCTGATCCGCCGCGCCGAGATCATTCGCTCGTTCTCGGCTCTTCGCCGTTCGTCCTCGGCAGTGTGTCGACTCTCCAATTCGCGGCGGCAGGCCAGCACGTGGCGTTCCTCCCAACCGTTCGTGCGTCGGCGCGAAGGCTCAAGCGCCGCCTCGGCGAGCGCGGCGAGAAGCGCGTCGCCGGGCGCGGGACCGATCGAACGCCCAACAGGGTCGGTGGCCGCGGTCCAGAGTTCAGCCGCGGGGCGGACACCAGTCCAGCGAGCGATCGCGACGAGGACCAGGTACTCACCGGCCTCGATATCGGCTGTCTCGATCCCGAGCGCGCCGAAGCGGGTCTGGCTGCTGGGAGGTGTGCGCAGAGCGGCGCGTACGAGCGGGTGGTTGGCGTTGAGCAGGTCGGCCCCTTGACGCCGAGCGGTCTCTTGGTCGAGGCAGAGCGGAATGTCCATCTCGTTCTGCAGGAGACTGCACAGCGCCGCAATCTCCGACGCCGACCGCTCGCGCTCTGCCTGCACACCGAGCAGATTCTCCGCGAGTTCGGCGTTGCCGCGGAAGTGCAGCCATAAGGGCCTGCCTCCCTCGTCTGTCCGGCGACAGTCCGCCCCGGGCGCGGTCGCCGCCCAGTCCTCCAGGAGCCAGACGAGTTCCGGCTGTCCCACATAGCGTCCGCTGCGGATCACATCATCGGCGAAACCGTCCACCTCGGCGTTGTCGAGCACGTTGAGGGAGTCCGCCGCGTCCTCGACCTCGATCCGGATCCTGGCTTGGTACTCGAACGCCGCGAGGGTCTCCTTGAGCTTCCTGTCGTGTTCGGCAGGCGACAGCTCGAAGTCGAACATCGCGTGGCGGATACGCGGAAGCTCTGACCGGAGGATTGGCTCGAGTTCACCGATCGACTCTGTGAAAACGCCGATGCGGTCGTGGACGCGCTCGATGATGTCGGTCTCGATCGTGCCGGGCGTGTGGAAGTTGAGGACGTAGATCTTCTCGTTCTGTTGACCGAAACGGTCTATCCGGCCGATTCGCTGCTCAACCTCCATGGGGTTCCAGGGAAGGTCGTAGTTCACGACCGCTCCGCAGAACTCAAAGTCGAGGCCTTCGCTGGCCACCCGCGTGGCGAGCATCACATCGAACTCGCCGTCACGGAAACGCGCCATCGTCGTGCGACGTTCCTTCTGCGGCACCCCACCGTGCAACTGACCCGTCCGGTGACAGCCCGCGAGGCGGTCATACAGGTAGGCAATCGTGTGGCGCGAGAACGTGAAGACGAGCACCTGCCTGCCCTGTCCGACGATCTCGTCGACCGCTCCCAGGAACTCCTCGAACTTGGTGTCAACACTCCCAAGGCCCCGGGCGGCGTCAAGCACCTCGGGGGGAGGGTCGTCCCACGCATCCGGGTCAGCACGGTCATCGCCCAGCGGGCTCGCGGCGTCCTCGACCAACAGAGCTGTGTCGTCGACCAGCCCGTCCTCGTCGATGAGCCGCTCGAAAGGCCCTGCGGCATCTCGCGCCAGGACGTGGCTCTTGATCGCCTGCAGGCAAGACCCAGCCAACCGCAGGGCCATCTGGCCAATGAAGTGCACATGCATCTCACGAGCCGCGGCACGTTTGAGCTGCCACGCGTGGACCTCGTCGTAGAGCCGGCGCTCCGCATCGGTCAAACTGACGTGCACAATCATCGGTTCGCGCACCGTCTTGTCCTCGTCGATCTCGACCTTGCGGGTCCGCGTGATCACCGTCGACAGCGTGTTGAGTTCCCCAAGCAGACCCTTGGCCTCGGCGATCTGCGCGTGATCCAGCTGCTCGTGCTCGAAGAGCTCCTCAAGCTGCCGGTACTCCCGCCGAGCCGCCACCACACCGCCATACCGGAGACCGCGGATCTCGCGCAGCCGCTCCTTGCGTTGGGAGTTCGACACGCTGCGATCAAAAAGTGACGCGGAAATACCGTTCAGCACGCCGTTCGGCTCGAGTTGCGTCCTCAAGGCGTAGCGATCATCGAAATCGCTCGGGTTGAGCAGCCGCAACAGGTTGAACAGATCATCGTTCCCGAGGTTCAGAGGCGTGGCAGAAAGGAACAGGTAAGTCTCCGCCCAGTCGCTCAAAAGACTGCCCAGCACGTAGCTGCGCGTGCCTAGGTTCCTCAGAGCGTGCGCCTCGTCCACAACGATCAGGTCGAACCTCGGAGTGAGATCGTTCATCCGCTCAAGACCGTCCCAGACTCGCAAGCGCTCAAGAGAACACACGGCCCGGAATCTCGTCGGCATGCGGTCCGACGCGAGACGCTCCAGAAGCTCATCGAGGTCCGCAGTTTCGAGCCGGTCGGTCTCGAAACCGAACCGCTCGGACATCTCGTCGCGCCACTTCTCCACGAGCCCTGACGGGCAAACCACCAAGACCCGGTCGGCCTCGCGGCGCGCGTCGAACTCTGTCCACACAAGTCCGGCCTCGATCGTCTTACCCAGACCCACTTCATCAGCCAGCAGCAGCCGGCGGCACCCGGTCCGCAGCATCTTGATAACCGGGCGAAATTGATATGCTCGAAAGATAGTTCGAGTCGCTCTAAACGAAAAGACCGTATCCGTGAGATGCTCGGCCAGCTTCTCCCGCGTCAGAGTCGCCGCCACCCCCCGCATATCGCCAGGCGACCGGGAGACCCACTCCAGCGGATCACCCTCAAGCACCACCGGCGCCAGAGAACTCTCCAATAGCTCCCGGATCCTCCCAGCCAACCGAACGGTGTACCGCCACGAGCCGGCGCTGAAACGGCGCGAACGCACGTACGTCTCCCGATTGCCCGGAACAGTCGCCACGTCGGCGTGCACGACGAACGCCGGCTCCGGGATCGGATCTGCCTCCGCCCAGAGATGCTCGAACCAATCGCGGGCACACTCCAGAGGGCTAGAACCATCAGAGGTGCGGTTCCCGCGCACAGAACTCGCCGGAGGTTCGCCACCGGTGACGAGCATCACCCCGTTGCCGTCACCTTGCCGAAACCGGTAATTCCCCCGCGCCAACGGGACAGACCCATCCGCCTCAGCGTGATAGCGGCACTCGGCCACGGCCTCGAAACCCGCCGGAAGGCCCTCTTCAACATCGAGCGCATTGCCCACGAGAAGGAACCGGACGGCATTCGCCTCGGCCAAGAACGCCGACGC
>JAPONU010000427.1 GCA_026713745.1 bacterium | reverse complement strand
CGCCTCGCACGCATGGGCGCCGCCATCGCCGCCGCCGGTCGCGAGTGCCAGGTCATCGTGCTCACCTGCACGCCCGGTCGTTACAGCCACGTCGGCAACGCCGAGGTGGTGTCGCTACCTGCCTGAGGCCTTGCCGGTCACGTGATGACGTGCCCGACGCGACGTCCGGGCAGCTACTGGGCAGCCGAGAGACAGCAGCCGGCGGCGACCAGCGTGAGTTCGCGTGCGAACGCAGAGCCGCGATGGGTTGGTCGAGGGGTCGGCAGCCTGCGTCGATCTGCTGCGGCGCCACCCCGGTCGACACACCTTGCGCGTGCGTCGGGGGTAGGACGATCCACACCTCGCAGGCCAACTCGTGGCGAACCCCGGTCGACGCACCTCGCGCGTGCGTCAGTTCAGGCAGACCTCCGGGGCGGTGTAGGGGAGGCCCAGGGACTCGGCGACGGCGGGTTCGCTGATCTGGCCCCGGTGCACGTTGAGACCGTCGCGCAGGCCGGCATCGGCGCGCATCGCCGCCACCGGGCCGTCCTCGGCGATCCGCAGCACGTAGGGGAGGGTGGCGTTGTTGAGCGCCAGCGTGGAGGTGCGCGGCACGGCGCCGGGCATGTTGGCCACGCAGTAGTGCACGACCCCTTCGGTCGTGAACGTCGGATCGGCGTGAGTGGTGGGATGTGAGGTCGCCGCGCAGCCCCCCTGGTCGATCGCCACGTCCACGAGCACCGAACCGGGCCGCATCTCCTTGACCATCTGCTCGGTGATCAGCCGGGGGGCCCGCGCGCCGCGCAGCAGCACCGCCCCGACGATCAGGTCGGCGCCGGTGATGGCCCGCTCGAGGGCGCCCGGGTTGGAGTAGAGGGTCGTCAACGACGGGCCGAATCGTGCGGCCAATTGCTCCAGGACGACAGGGTTGCGGTCCAGCACGGTGACGTTCGCTCCAAGCCCCAGCGCCGTTTCGATGGCGTTGGTCCCCACGACACCGCCGCCAAGGACTACGACCGGTGCGGCGGGGACTCCGGGCACGCCGCCCAGCAGCACGCCCCTGCCGCCGGCGGCACCCTCGAGGCAGTGGGCGCCGGCCTGGATGGACATCCGGCCCGCCACTTGCGACATGGGTGCCAGCAGAGGCAGCCGGCCGGCGCTGTCGGTGACCGACTCGTAGGCGATAGCGGTCACGCCGCTCGCGAGGAGTTCGGAAGCCTGCTTCGGGTCCGCTGCCAGGTGCAGGTAGGTGAACAGCGTGTGATCGGGGCGCAGGCGGGCACGCTCGACGGCCTGCGGCTCCTTCACCTTGACGATCAACTCGGCGATGTCGAAGACCCCGTCCGCGGTTGCCACGACCGTCGCGCCCCGGGCGGCGTAGTCCTCGTCGCTGAATCCGGCGCCCGCGCCTGCGTGCCGCTCGACGAACACGTTGTGGCCCCGGGCGGTCAACTCGCCGACGCTGTCGGGAGTGAGCCCGACACGCCGTTCCTCGTTCTTGATCTCCTTCGGGACGCCGATGCGCATAGCCGTCTCCTCGTCTTGTCTGTAACAAGAATAGTGCTCAAGACGGCGACTCTACAAGCCAGTACCTGTGCAATTGATCTGATATGTGCACAAGATTTGCGCTATAGATGGATTGAGCGCATAATATCGGTCATGGAAGTGCTCGATGCCACGGATCGGCAGATCCTCAACGAACTGCAGAGCGACGGCCGCGTGTCGCACGCCGAACTGGCAGCCCGCGTCGGCCTGTCCACATCGGCCTGCCACCGGAGGGTGCGACGCCTCGAGGCCGACGGCTTCATCGCCGGCTACGCGATGATCGTGAACCGCAAGGCCATCGGCCGCGACCTCGACGTGTTCGTGGAGGTGTCGCTGCTCAGCCAGAGCAAGGAGTCGCTACGGCTCTTCGAGTCCGAGGTGGGGGACTGCCCGGAGGTGATGTCGTGCCACCTGGTCGCCGGCGACGCCGACTACCTGCTGCACCTGGCGGTGAAGGACCACCGTGACTTCGAGCGCATCTTCAACCGGTACCTGTCGCGCTTCACCGGCGTGTCGCGGCTGCGGTCCAGCTTCGCCATCCGCACCGTCCACGAGACCACGCGGCACCTGCTGTAGCGAGGCCCGGACGGTCCGGCCGGTAGCGCTGCGAGCACAGGTCGGCCGTCCGTGGGGCCTCTGGATTCCGGCCTTCGCCGGAATGACGGCGGTCGTCGAAGCCCGGCACGAGCCGACCCTCCATGTTGTGCCTCTGGATTCCGGCCTTCGCCGGAATGACGGCGGGGCCGGCCGGTGTGGGCCGCCCGCCAGGGCGCGCTCAGTCGTAGGCCCGCTCGTAGGTCAAGATGTCGTCGGCCCAGTTGCGCACCTTGTCGCCGGGGATCGGGCCGTGCGCCGGCCAGGGGCCGCTGAGGTCCACACGCCGCCCGCGGCTGATGACCTCGGTGATGCGGCGGCGGTCGTTCAGCAGCCGGATGTCGGTCAGCGGGTTGCCGTCGAGCACCAGCACGTCGGCCAGGCATCCTTCGGTGATGGTGCCGATCCGGCCCTCGAGCCGCATGGCGATGGCGCCGTTGGCTGTGGCGCAGACGATGGCCTCCATGGGGCTGAGCCCCAACTCGTTCACGAGGATCTCGGCCTCCCGCCCGTGCCAGTGCCCGTAGGGGGTTAGGGCGAACCCGGCTTCGGAGCCGCACAGCAGAGGCACACCGGCGTCGTAGGCGAGCCGCATCATCTTGGCGGTGGCGGCGATCTCGCCCCGGAAGATGTCCTCCATGCCCACCCCGGCGCCGACGGCGCCCCCGAAGTCCGCCAGGTTGGCCAGGAACGTGAACGTGGGACAGAGGGCGCTGCCGGAGCGGATCACCGCCTCGAGGCCCTCGTCATCCATGAACGAGGCGTGCAGCAGAATGTCCACGCCGGCGTTGGCGCACGCGGTCACGCTCTCGGGGCTGCGGCAGTGGGCCATCACCGGGGTGCCGAGTTCGTGCGCGGCGTCGCACACCGCTCGCAACTCGTCGCGGCTCCAGCACAACACCTCGCCGGACCGTCCGGGAAGCAGTCCGGTGGCGTGGATCTTGATCCAGTCGGCGCCGTACTTGATGTGCCGGCGGGTCCACATCACCGCCTCGTCGAGGGAGTTGACCACCTGGGCGTAGCCCACCACGCCCTCGTCGGGGATGAGCCGCCCGGCGGTGCCGCCGACTGCGGTGACGAGGGCCTGCACGCCGGTGGTGATGCGCGGCCCGGCCACGACCCCCGCCTCGACGGCGTTGCGCAGCGACGGCCCCATCGAGAACAGCGTGTCGGGGTCGCAGAAGGCGGTGACCCCTGCGCGCAGCATCTTGGTGAGGTTCTGGCCCGCCACGAGTGCCGCCATGGTGGGGTCGCGGTGGAAGAAGAGTTCGTCGTTGGACTGCACGTCGTCGAAAGTGGTGTGGCAGTGGGCGTCGATGAGTCCCGGCATGACCGTCCCGCCGGTGGCGTCGATGTGCTCGGCTCCGGCTCCGGCGGCATCGGCGGCTCCCGGTCCCACCACCTCGATGCTGTCGCCGCGCAGCAGCACGCCGGGATTGGGTCGTGCCGGCGCGCCGGTGGCGTCTATGAGGGTGCCGCCGGTGAGGAGGATCTCGCTGTCGCCGGCAATCTCGCTGTCGCCGGCACGGGAGGCCTTGCCGCTGGTTCCCGGTGTGCTCATGGTCTGGTCGCTCTCAGGAGGCGCAGGGGGTCGGATCAGTTTATCCTCGCGGGGGAATCCGGCCCCGACCGAAGGAGCGGCCATGATCCGCCACTGCGTGCTGTTCAAGTGGAACGATGAAGTTGACGATGCCAAGCGAGCGGCCTTCCGGGAGGGCCTCGTGGAGTTGCTCGAGACGCACGAGGCGGTACGGGGCTTTGCCCACGGCAACGACGCCGCCATCAACGCGGGCAACCACGACTATGCCGTCACGGTGGACTTCGACGACGAGGCGGGATTCGTTTCCTACCGCGACGACGGCGGCCACCAGGCCTTCATCGCCTCGAAGGTGCGCCCCATCCTCGAGAGCCGGGCCGCAGTGCAGTTCGAGTACTGAGGTAGTGCCCGGCAGGTATCGCCGCGTCCCGGGGCGGCTGTCGAAGCAGATTCGAGCGCGAGGCGCGGACCGGAGTCCGGCGCGTGCATTCGCCAGAACGCGGATCGGGGAACGAACGCGCCACCGGGTGACCCCTCAAGTCCCTGCTCGCGGGGCTGCTGTGGTCACTGGTGCTAGTGTTGGCAATGATGGCAAAGTCCCCTGCG
>JAPONU010000426.1 GCA_026713745.1 bacterium | reverse complement strand
GGCTCAGACGGCCTCCGCGAGGGCGGGGGCGTCGGGGCGGAGCGAGCCCGCGAGGTGGCGGCGCTCGACCTCGGCGAGACCCTCGGGGCAATGCCGGACGTAGGCGCACCAGCCGCACAGCGGGCCGGGTTGGGGCGGGAAGTCGCCCGTGGCCGAACGGTCGAGCAACTCCTCCCAGGTCTCGACCAGGCGGCGGGTGACCTCGGCGATCCCGTCGGCGGTGACGGTGGTCTCGTCGATCCGCTGTCCCAGATACATCAGCCGTGCGCGTGCCGGCAGGTTGCCGTTTATCTCCGCGAGTGCTGCCGCGTAGAGCAGCACCTGCTCGAGCCGGCCCGCGGAGAACCTCCGCCCGGGCGCCCGCCCGGACTTGTAGTCACTGACGACGAGCCCGTCCGCGCCTTCCTCCACGCGGTCGATGTAGCCGAAGAACGGTACGCCCCCGATCTCTACCGATACCTCCGTCTCGGTGGCGACGAGGTCGATCGTCTTGGGGTCCTCGAGGTCCCACAGGCCTTCGATGGCCCGCCAGGCCGTCCACTTGAAGTTGCGGAGACCGTCGGCGTCGAGGTCGAGCGCCGCAAAGTCCTTGTCCGAGGTGGTCTCGGTCCACACCTCGGCAGCGAGCGTCCGGGCGCTCTCCAGCGTGCGCTCATCGGCGTCGAGCTTCAGCAGTTCCTCGAGCACGCGATGGGCGAAGGTGCCTGCGAGGGCGGCCTCGCCGGGGGGATCCGGCAACTTGTCGACGTACCGGAACTTCCAGCGCTGGGGGCACTGGCGGAACATGGAGGCGCTGGTGGGCGAGAGGTGGCTGGGTCGCACGCCGATGTCCACCACTGAGCCTGCGCCGGTTGCTTCTGACTCGGTTGCCGTTGAGTCGGTTGCCGTTGGATCGCTTGCTGTTGGATCGGTGCCGGCTTCGGAGGATTCCATGCGTGTAGTTCTAGCACCTGCCTGTGACACCGGCCTGCCCCCGCAGCCGGTCCGGGTCTCGCTGCGGCCCGAACGGCACCCCGCCCGCTACAGGCGCGAGCGCGCTCGCTGCCGGTCCGGGCAGACTGGAGGGATGCCGTGGCTCGTGTCGCAGGACAGGGTCTTCGCCTCTGTGGAAGTGGCGGGCAGCCCCGGTCTGCGGGCTCGGGGTCTGCTGGGCCGCGACGGCGTGGACGGGGCGTTGTGGTTGCCCCGGACCCGGTCGGTTCACACCGTCGGGATGCGTTTCGCCATCGACGTGGCCTACTGCGACGCCACCGGGCGGGTGCTGGCGATCGTCACGATGCCGCCGTGGCGGCTGGGCCGGCCCCGGCTGCGGGCGCGCAGCGTCGTGGAGGCACAGGCGGGAAGCCTGCAGCGCTGGGGGATAGCCGTCGGCACCATCCTCGAAGTGAAGGACTAGCCGGCATGTCCGGCCACGCCGGCTTGGTCCTGGTGGCCACACCCATCGGCAACATGGGCGACCTGTCGCCCCGTGCGGCCGAGGAACTGGCGGCTGCGGGCGTGATTGCCTGCGAGGACACGCGCCGGACGGGGCGCCTGCTGTCGCTGGCGGGGATAGCAGGCAAGGAACTCGTGGTCGTGAACGAGCACACCGAGGCGGAGGCTGCGCCGCGACTGGTGGCGCGCATCGGGGCGGGGGAACGGGTCGTGCTGGTGACCGACGCCGGTACACCGGCGGTGGCGGACCCGGGTGAGCGGCTCGTACAGGCCGCTGCCGACGCCGGCTGCACGGTGAGCATCGTGCCGGGGCCCTCGGCGCCCCTGGCCGCGGTCGCCGTCAGCGGGTTGACCTCGGGACGGTTCGTCTACGAGGGATTCCTGCCTCGGCGCGGCGTCGCCCGTGCGGTGCGCCTGACGGAACTGGCGGCCTCGGATCGGGCAGTGGTGCTCCTGGAGGCACCCCACCGCTGCGCTCGCACCGCTGCCGACCTGGTGGAATCGTTCGGACCGTCCCGGCGTGCGGTGGCGGTGCGTGAACTCACCAAGCTGCACGAGGAGATCTGGCGGGGCACTCTCGCCGGGTTGGCCCGCTGGGCCGACTCCGGCCTCAAAGGAGAACTCGTCCTGGTAATCGAGGGCGCCTCGCCACCCGCACCACCCACCGACCGCGATGTTGCCGAGGCTTTGGAAGCCGCACGAGCAGGGGATCCGGAGTCCTCGGTCCGCGACCTCACCTCTGCTGTCGCCGGCGCCTTGGGCGTCAGCCGCCGCCGCGTCTACGAGGTGGCCCGCAAACCAGCGCCGCGCCCCGAAACGGGAGGGGGGTGACGCAACGGCCGCCGGAGTGCCGCCCGGGCAGGCCCCGAGGCGGGCGCCGGTATCGTGGCGGCGTGGGCCGGTACTTCTACACAACACCCATCTACTACGTCAACGACGTGCCGCACATGGGCCACGCCTACACGACGTTGAACGGTGACGCCCTGGCCCGCTGGCGCCGCCTGCACGGCGACGAGGTGTTCTACCTGACCGGCACCGACGAGCACGGTCTCAAGGTGCAACGCGCCGCCACCCAGAACGACCTCACCCCCCAGGAGCAGGCGGACCGCACCAGCAAGCGCTTCAGGGAGGCGTGGGACCTGCTGGACATTGCCTACGACGACTTCATCCGCACCACCGAGCCGCGCCATCACACGGCGGTGCAGACCCTGCTGGAGCGCTGCTACGAGAACGGCTACGTGTACAAGGACACCTACCAGGGCGCCTACTGCGTGTCCTGCGAGGCCTACTACGCAGAGGCGGATCTCATCGACGGCGACTGCCCGATCCACGAGTTCCCCATCGAGCAGATGTCCGAGGACAACTACTTCTTCCGGCTCTCGGCGTTCCGGGACCGGCTCCTGGAGTGGTTCGAGGCCGTTCCCGACAACATCGGTCCCGAGCGCTACCGCAACGAGGCGCGGGCGCTGGTGCGGGGCGGGCTGGAGGACCTGTCGATCACGCGCACATCGCTGCAGTGGGGGATACCGGTGCCCTGGGACCGCCGGCACGTCTTCTACGTTTGGTACGACGCCCTCACGAACTACGCCACCGCGGCCGGCTACGGCACCGATGAGGAGCGCTTCGCCACGTGGTGGCCGTCGGTTCGGCACCTGCTGGGCAAGGACATCATCCGCTTCCACTGCGTGTACTGGCCCGCCATGCTGATGGCGGCGGGCGTGGAGCCGATGCCGAAGTTCCACGTGCACGGCTGGCTGCTCGTGAGCGGCGCCAAGATGGCCAAGTCGAGCGTCGTCCAGATCGCGCCCGGTGATCTGGTGGCCGGCCTCGGCGTGGACGGCCTCCGCTACTCGGTGCTGCGTGACAACCCGTTCGGCCCCGACAGCGACTTCAGCTACGAGGCCCTCGTGCAACGCTGCAACAGCGACCTGGCCAACGGTCTCGGCAACCTGCTGCAGCGCGTCACCACAATCGTGGCCCGCGCCGACGGTTCGCTCGGCACGGCGCCGGCGCCCGACAGCCCCCTGGCCGCCGTGGCGGCGCAGACCTACGAGGCGGCCGGGACGGCGTGGACCAGGGTGCAGCCATCGGTGGCCCTCGAGGAGACGTGGCGTCTCGTCCGGGAGACCAATGAGTACCTCCAGGATCGCCAGCCGTGGAAGCTCGAGGCCGGGCCCGAACTGGATGTCATCCTCGGCGACGCCCTGGAGGCCCTGCGGATCGTGGCCGTCCTGGCACACCCGGCAATCCCGCGGTCGTGTGCCGAGGTGTGGCGGCGCATCGGATTGGACGGTGACCTGGCGGAGGCGCGTCTGCCCGACGCGGCGCGCTGGGGTCAGTATCCGGCCGGCCTGCGGGTGACCGTCGGCGATCCGCTGTTCCCCCGCCTGGCGGTCGACTGAGGCTCGGCGTGGGTGACGCCGCGCCCGCCGGCGCACCGAGCGGGCCCTGGGTGGACACGCACTGCCACCTGGAGTTGGAGACCTGCGACAGTGAGGTGGCCGCGGCCCGCGGTGCCGGCGTCGCCGCGTTCGTCGCCATCGGGACCGATGTGGCCGAGAGCCGGCAGGCCGTGGCGATCGCGGGCCGGCATTCGGACGTCAGCGCCGCGGTGGGGGTTCATCCCCACGAGGCCGCCGGCGGCATCGACGGGTTGGCGGACCTGCTGGGGCTCACCGAGGTCGTGGCCGTGGGGGAATGCGGTCTGGACTACCACTACGACCATTCGCCCCGCCCGGATCAGCGGCGGGTCTTCGCCGCCCAGATCGGGCTGGCCCACGAGACGGGCCTGACCCTCGTGGTGCACAGCCGCTCGGCATGGGACGACACGTTCGCCATCCTGGCCGGCGAGGGGGTTCCGGAGCGAACCGTCCTGCACTGCTTCACCGGTGGGGTGCCCGAGGCCGAGCGGGCGCTGGACATCGGGGCCTACCTCTCCTTCAGCGGGATCGTGTCGTTCCCCAAGGCGCGAGAGGTGCACGAGGCGGCGGCGCGTTGCCCCGCTGACCGGCTGCTGGTGGAGACCGACGCCCCGTTGCTGGCTCCCGTGCCGCTGCGGGGCAGACCCAACCGCACCGCCAACGTGCCTCTCGTGGGCGCAGCGCTGGCCGAGGTCCGCGACAGCACGCCGCAGGAGGTGGCCGCGATCACGACCGCCAACGCCTGCCGGGCGTTCGGTCTGGAGAGGCTCACCGTCGGTTGAGGGACTTCGTCGCCGGCGGCGATCCGTCCTAGCCTGCTTCTCCTGAGAGGAGCGACCGTATGCGGCGAGTGCGAGGGTCAGGGATGACCGGGTGCGCCGCGGTACCCGCGGAGCGCCGCAGGTCGCCGCGGGCGAGCACTCGTGGGACCGCGGCGGCGGTTGCCGCGGTGGTGCTGGTCGCCGCGTGCGGCTCCGGGACCGAAGAGCCCGCCGATCCGTCCTCTGTCTCGAGCACCACCGTGCCCGCCGCGCCCGCCGTGCCTGCCGCGCCTGCCGCGCCTGCCGCGCCTGTCGAGCTTGCCGCGCCCGCGCCAGCACCCGGCGCCGCTGTTCCGGCAGCCGGCGACGCGGCCGGTCCGGTGCCTCCCGAGGTCCCGTCGCAGTCCGCGGCACCCCCGTCGGCGGCGGAGGCTGCAAACCTCCCGCCCGGACCCCCGCCACAGCAGCGAGTCCAACTCGACACGTCGGGTCTTCGCACATTCCCCGAGCCGGAAGTCTGGGCGGCCCTGCGGCACTGCCAGTCGAGGGGCGACTACGGGTACGTCCACCCGTCCGGTGAGTACTTCGGGGCCTACCAGTTCACCGTGGCGACGTGGGACCGCCTGGCGAGGCAGCGATACACCGAACTTCAGGGCACCCTGCCGTCGGAGGCGGCCCCCGCCGACCAGGACCGGATGGCGTACTACCTGTGGATCGAATCGGGCCATGCGCGCTGGCCGGCCTGCAGCCATGTCTTCACCGGCGATCTCCCGTCGTCGGAGTCCCTTGCGAGCGGGTCGGAGACAGGGGAGCCTTCCGACGTCGCGGCGACCGACGAGGGTCTCGTCGAGGGCGCGCCCTTCGAACCGGCACCGGGTGATGACGAGGTTGTTCCAGCCCCGCCGCCTGGCGCCGAAGCGGCCGAGTCCGGCGAGACCGGCGCCACCCCCACGACCTCTCCTGCCGATCTCCCGGCGCTCGAGATCGATCCGGCCATGCAGCCGGCGATACCCCCGGATGTGGACGGATTCCCCACGCCGGAGCAGTGGGAGGCCCTCCGGCACTGCGAATCCAACGGCAACTACCGGGCCGTCAGCCGCAACGGCCGCTACTACGGCGCCTACCAGTTCTGGCCCGACACCTGGGACTTCGTGGCTCGGCGCAACTACCCGCGGCTCGTCGGCATCTTGCCGTCGGCCGCCACGACCCACGACCAGGATCGCATGGCCTACCGGCTCTGGGAGGAGCGCGGGGACCAGCCGTGGCCGGTGTGCGGCCGCTACCTGCGTCCCGGGGCCTGAACGGGACCGTCAGGGTGGCGCTAGGCGCGGCGGCGGTGGCCGAACTGCTCCGGCGTCACGATGTCCGGCCGCGCCGCTCGCTGGGGCAGCACTTCGTTGTCGATCCGAACACGGTCATGCGGATCGTGCGCCTCGCGGGCGTGGAGCCCGGCGAGCGGGTCCTCGAGATCGGCGCGGGCTGCGGTGCGCTGACGGTGGCCCTGGCCGACGCCGGTGCCGCCGTGGTCGCCATCGAGATCGACGGGCGCCTCGTGGGCGCCCTCGGCGAGGTGTGTGCCGACCGCTCCGTCGAGGTGCTGCACACCGACGCAACCGACATCGCCTCCTGGGCGCCGCGCCTCGAGGGCGACGGGCGCTGGAAGCTGGTCGCCAACCTGCCCTACAACGTCGCCACGCCGCTGCTGGCGGACATCCTGGACGGGCTCCCGCAGATCACGGCCATGCTGGTCATGGTCCAGGAGGAGGTGGCGCAACGTTTGGCGGCGGCGCCCGGGCACCCCGCCTACGGGCTGCCGTCGCTGAAAGTGGCCTGCTGGGCGCGTGCCGAGATCCTCGGGCGGGTCCCGCCGACAGTGTTCTGGCCCCGCCCTTCGGTGTCCTCGGCACTGCTGGGGGTCAACCGGCTCCCCGAGCCGGCTGCGGACAACATCGACGACCTGTACCGCCTGGCGCGCCGGGCGTTCAACCAGCGACGCAAGATGCTGCGCGCGTCGCTGCGGGACGTCGTGACCCCCGGCGCGTTTGCCGCCGCCGGAGTTGATCCTGCCGCCCGGCCCGGGGATCTGGCCGTCGAGGACTGGTCACGCCTGGCGGCGGCTGCCGGCGCACTCGGTCGGCCCGCCGGTGACGGTCGCGCCCCGGGGATCGCCACATGAGCCCCTCGGTGCTGACCGCGCCGGCGAAGCTCACGCTGTCGCTTCGCATCACGGGGCGCCGTCCCGACGGCTACCACCTGCTCGATGCGGAGATGGTGACCCTCGACCTGGCGGATCGCCTTGTCGTCGAGCCTGGCGACGGCCTGATCGTGGCCGATGCCGGAGCGGGGACAGCGGTGGATCCCACCGGGCCGCCGGCAACGCCGGGCGTGCCGGCGGGGGGCGACAACCTGGTGATGCGGGCACTGGACCTCGTCGGCCGCCGCGCCAGGGTGACGCTGCACAAGTCGATTCCCGCCGGCGCCGGCCTCGGTGGCGGTTCCGCGGATGCTGCGGCGATCCTGCGCTGGGCCGGATTCGGCGATGAGCGGCGCGCCGCTGCGTTGGGCGCGGACGTGGCGTTCTGCCTACGGGGTGGCCGGGCGCGGGTCGGCGGCATCGGCGAGATCATCTCGCCGCTCGACTTCGAACCCCGCACCTTCACGCTCTGCCCCCCGCCGTTCGGGTGCTCGACGGCTGCTGTGTACCGGGCCTGGGACGAACTCGGCGGCCCCGTCGGGCCGGCGGGCAACGACCTCGAGGTGGCCGCGCTGGTAGTAGAGCCGCGCTTGGCCGAGGTTCGTGATGGGTTGGCGGAGGCGACCGGTCAGCGGCCGCGACTCGCCGGTAGCGGCTCGACCTGGTTCGTGGAGGGGTCGTATCCGGCGCCGGGACGCAGGGTGGCGCAGACGACTCCGTCGCTGCGAGTGGCCTGAACGGCCGCTCAGCGGCCCCTGGCGCGCTGGAAACGGGTGCGCCGGCGCATCTTGCGGTACTTCTTCTTGCGCATGCGCTTGCGGCGCTTCTTGATGAGCGAACCCATGGGCCACGAAGCGTAGCGGGTCGGTGGCCCGAACCGTCACGGCGATGCATCACCGGCGGCTCGGCGACGCCCGCTAGCGTGGCGGTAAGGTGGCCGGTAGTTCAATGGTAGAACGCCTGACTTTGGATCAGGAGGCTGCAGGTTCGAGCCCTGCCCGGCCAGCATGACCTCCGCCCCGGCGTGCCGAGCGACTTGACGGCCACGTGAGTGCTCTCGGCGTCGACCTCTCCGCGATCGTGCTGGCGGCGGGGCGCGGTACCCGGATGAGATCGGGACTGCGCAAGCCTCTTCACCTGCTGGCCGGGGCGCCGATGCTGGCGCACGTCGTGGACGCGCTGGGCACCTGCCGGCCGGATCGCATCGTGGTGGTGCTCGGACCCGACGATGAGATCGTCGCCAAGGAGATGCAGACGCGCACGGGCCACCTGCCTCTCGAAGTTGCCGAGCAGCCGATGCCTCGCGGCACCGGCGACGCGGCCG
>JAPONU010000425.1 GCA_026713745.1 bacterium | reverse complement strand
GCGGAGTGCGTGTCGGGTCGCCAACGAACCGATGCTGCTGTCAACCGATTCCTCAAACACTGCGAGGTCATCGAGGTCCTGCCGGAGCAGGTTGCGAGACGGGCCGGATCTCTGCGAGCGTTGGCTGGTCGAGGATCGGCGGTGGATGCAGTCGTCGTCGCCGGTGCCGAGCCCGGCGGCGCGGTGCTGACAGGCGACGTTGCGGATCTGCGTGCCCTCGCCGAGCACGCCGAGGACGTCGAGGTCCTCCGACCCTGATCACTCATGGGCCCGCCGCGGGCACCTGTCCAAGCACTCCGCTCCCCGACGAGGCGATCGGCGCGCTCGAGACGCTGGGCTACAGCGTCACGGCCTCAAGCGTGTAGGAGACGTCTTCCGGCCCGCGCCGAACGCGGGCGGCACCCGGGCGATGATCGTCTCATTCGCCTCGTACTGCTACGACGGCGATCGACCGGGACCACCGGCTGGCCGCCAGCGGGCAGCTACATGGGCGCCACCGGGCAGGGTCTCATGGCCGCCGACATCGGAGTATTGACCGAGTTATGGCATAGTCGTGAGACGTGGACGGGCAGCCCTAACGACTATGTCATAACCGCTCAGTGTCATAACCGCTCAGTCTCGGCGAGGCGGGCTTGGTGCTCCTGGTACCGACTCTCGAGGTTGTTCCAGAGCCGCTCGGGCACGCCTGTGGCTCGCTCCAGTCGCCGTGCTGTGTCGCCGGCGACGGGAACCTTGCCCCGGATGATCTGGTCGATGCGCTCCGTCGAGCGCCCGGTGCGCCGGGCCAACTCGGCCCGGCGCACCATTGTCCCACCGGGTTGACCATTGACGGATCGCTGCTCCCGAGCACTCGGTTCCGGACGGCGAATATGGATAGTTCATACGGTTTGGTTATATTTCAATCTCAGATCAGTATATTTCCGGTTGCCTTCCTCGACGTTGCCGCTCAAGCCGCCACGCGCGCCGGGCGCGTGAGAAGGGAGAAGTCAGTGCTGTGATAGCCTCGACGACGATTCTGATTCGTCATAACGCGGGTATTTTGCAATACTCCGCTTATGACTGATACTGAAGGCCTCTCTCAACCGTCGGTGCTGGTCGAGTTCCAGGCGCAGAACGTGCGCTCGTTCAGGGACCGGATCAGGCTCTCGATGGAATCCACCGCCATGTCCGAGCGGCAGTACGTGCGAGAGGTTCCGTGGCGCAGGGGCGGCACGCGGCTCTCGGTCCTGCCGGCCGCGGGGATCTTCGGCGCGAACGCCTCGGGCAAGACCAACCTGCTGCGCGCGATGACGGATATGCGAGCGCACGTGCTCCACTCGTTCAAGCACGGGAGCCCCGGCGGCGGCATCAACCGGCGGGCCTTCCTGCTCGACGAGGACTCGAGAGCGAAGCCCTCGCATTACGAGATCGACCTCGTGCTGCACGGGGTCCTGCATCGATACGGCTTCGCGGTCGATGACGAGAAGGTCATCGAGGAATGGGCGTACGCATATCCCAACGGACGTGCCGCTCTCCTCTTCGACCGCGACACCGATCAGGTGAGTCTCGGTGCTGCCGATCGGGCCAAGGGGCGCGCAGCGAAGGGAATCCTGCGATCCAACGCCCTTTTCCTTTCGACGGCCGCCCACATCGACCATCCGCTACTCCTGCCGCTGTACCGGTGGTTCGCGGACAATCTCTTGATGGCGGACGCCGAATCGCGACCCGGGCGGATGGCATTCACCGCCGAGATGCTGGATGATCCACGCCACTCCGACGCCGTCCTGAGGTTGATGCGCGCCGCCGATCTGGGAATCACCGGTGCTCGAACGATCGAGTTGGATCCCGTGATGCAAGAGCGGTTCCGGCGTGCCGTACGGATCCTCGAAGGAGAGGAAGAAACTCCTGACGGGGAGGAGGGCCCGGATGTCGCCACATTCGGAGGCGTTCGTCTGTCCCACAGCGGGGCCGACAGCGACATGGAAATCGATGACACCGATGAGTCCCGTGGGACGCTCATCTGGTTCGGAATGGTTGGCCCGGTCCTGCGGGCGCTGGCGGACGGGGCGGTCTTGCTGGCGGACGAACTGGACTCGAGCCTGCATCCGGACCTAGTGCAGGAGCTAGTCAGGCTCTTCCAGGATCCCGACGTGAATACGACACAGGCTCAACTCGTGTTCAACGCCCACGACACCACCCTTCTCGGGGATTCTTCCAGTAGCCGGCTGCTGGGGCGCGATCAGATCTGGTTCACGCGGAAGCTCAACGACGGCAGCACCCACCTGCATTCGTTGACCGAGTTCGAACCGCGCAAGCAGGAGGCAATCGGAAAGCGGTTCCTGGAGGGCCACTACGGCACGAGGCCCCTACTGGCCGTCGGTGACTTCGACAACGCGGTCGAGCAAGTGAAGGTCGGTAGGTGAGTCGACGTCTACCGGAGAAGCCCAAGAAGGCCGGCCGGCCGCCGGCCCCGCCCCTACGCCCGCCGGAAGCGCCAGCCGTGGAGGATGCGGCCGTAGTAGTTGAACGCCCGCCGGGCCCCGGGATCGTCGAACGGGTAGTCGCCGCCGATCTGGCGGGCGGCGGCCAGGCCGCTCACCAGG
>JAPONU010000424.1 GCA_026713745.1 bacterium | reverse complement strand
GCCGCCGTCGGAACTGTTCCGCAAGCACATCTGGGGCTGCTTCATCGAGGACGAGGCCGGGCTGCGTGAGCGGGAGTTCATCGGGATCGATCACATCTGCTTCGAGTCGGACTATCCCCACTCCGACTCGCTGTGGCCCAACGCCCGCAAGCGACTCACCGAGATGCTGGCGGACGTGCCCGACGACGAGGCCGCCAAGATCGCCGAGCTGAACGCCCGCGAACTGCTGAACTTCGACGCCGACCTCGCCTAGCTGCCGACCCGGTAGACGTCATCCCGGTGGAGGCCGGAACCCGCTCGGTGGCGGTCCGGTCGGGGGCGGCGGTGGCCGTCGTCGGGAGCGTCTGGCGAAATCGCTCCGCCGGCCGGCCCCCGGCGCCCCCTCCCTCGTGGGTCCCCCGGTTGCGTCTCATTTCGTCGGGGGCGGGACTCCACTGCGCAGCGGCCGTTCCCGGTCAGATCTCGCGGCCGGCTTTCTCGCCCTCGTAGATGGCGATGATCGTGCGCCGCGGGGCGACGGCATCACCGATCTGGTGGACAGCGGGGTAGGCACCCTCGATATTGCGGAACAACTCGTCGTTCGGCGTGCGCAGCAGGCTGAGCACCACGGTGTCCACCGCCTCGGTGCGCCGCCAGCCTCCCCACACGCTGTACACCTCAGCTTCGGTGCCACTGACCGATTCGATGAAGGCGTTGGCCGTGAGGCGCACGCCCTTGCCCTCCAGGCGGGGATAGACGTGGCTGCCCTCGAGAGCCCCGGCGACGTTCTCGCCGACGACGGCGCGGGGACAGATCACCTCGACGGAGGCGCCGTTGTCCGCCAGCAGCTCGGCGAGGCCCAGAGGCAGGTACTCGCCGGTGTCGTCGATGATCAGAACGCTCCGCCCGAGGGCGCCGGGATCCTCGAGTGCCCGGACGATGGCGGCCCCGACGTCGATGACGTTGTCCTGATGCACGCCGGGCAACTCGTCCCGGTCGGTCCGGGCGACGCTGAATCCGGTGCAGTCCCACGTGGATCCGGTGGCGCAGACCACGGCGTCGGGCGCCTCGCCGTCCAGCAACTCCCGGGTGACGTCGACGCCCGTGCGCACCTCCACGCCGCCCGTGCGCATCTCGGTCAGGAGGTTGTCGATGGCGTCCTGCCAGGCCGTGCGCGTCGGCAGCCCCTTGATGAGGTTGATGTGGCCGCCGAGTTCGCCGGATCGCTCGAACAGGACCACCTGGTGGCCGCGCCTGCCGGCCACCGCCGCGCTCTTCATGCCCGCCGGCCCGCCGCCGACGACCACGACCTTCTTGGAGCGTTCGCCGGCGACCACCTTCAGCGATCCCTCGCCCCATTCCGCCTCCCGCCCGGTGACCGGGTTCACCATGCAGAAGATGTCCCGCTGCTGGAAGTTGCGCAGGATGCACTCGTTGGCGCCGACGCAGATGTGCGTCTCGTGCTTGCGCCCTTCCTGGGCCTTTCGGACCACTGCGGGGTCGGTGATGTGGGCTCGGGTCATGCAGACCATGTCCGCCCAGCCGTTGGCCACGATGTCGGCGGCCATGTCGATGTGCCGGATGCGCCCGACGATGAACACCTTGGCGCGGTCGCCGACGACCTCCTTGGCCCGCCTGCCGAAGGGGATCATGAAGCCGTCGGGGACCGACATGGGTGCAACGGCGAGGTGGAGGTTGTGGTAGTTGCCCCCGGACATGTCGAAGAAGTCGTAGAGGCCGGTGTCGGCCAGGATGTCGAGGATCTCCTCGCACTGCTCGCCGGTGATGCCCGCCTCGCCGACGAACTCGTCGAACGACAGGCGCAGGCCCATCGTGAAGTCGCCCACCTCGTCGCGGACCGCCTCGGCCACCTCGATGGCGAACCGGCAGCGGTTGCGGACCGATCCCCCGTACTCGTCGGTGCGGCGGTTGTAGAAGGGGCTGAGGAACTGGGCGATGCCGTAGCTGTGGGCGCCGTGGAGTTCCACCCCGTCGAGCCCCGAGCGCTTGACGTTGCGGACCGACTGCACGTACCCCTCGGTGAGTGAGCGAATCTCCCGCTTGCCGACGACGTGGGGGATCTCGTTGTGGATCACCGACGGCACCCGGGAGACGCCCCAGAGCGGATGCCAGGGCGAGAACATGTGGCCCTTGTCCTGCACGCCCATGATGGCGAGTTCGATGAACATGGCGCAGTCGTGTTCGTGTACCGCCTCGGCCAGGCGCTCCATCTGCGGGATGCAGCGCTCCTCCCAGGCGGTGATGCAGTTGTAGAACGAGCCCAGGCTGAGTTCGTGCGCGGCGTGCTGCTCGCTGATGAGCAGCGCCAAACCGCCCTTGGCCCGCTCGCGGTAGTAGGCGATGTGCCGGTCGCTGAGGATGTGATCCTTGCTGTAGGCCAGGCTGTGCGCGCTGGTCATGACCCGGTTCTTCAATCGGGTGGTGCCGACCTCCAGCGGCTGCCACAGAACGTCCAGATTCGACATCGTCAACCCCCTCGGATCAGGCCGCATGCAGGGTGTTCGGTCCCGCAGCCGAACAGTACTCCCCGGATTGGCAGCGGGCGCAGGGAGGCGTCAGACTGCCGGGCATGCGGATCAAGTACATCATTCCGTTCCCTTTCGATGTGGGCCAGGACATTCGATCTGCTCAAGTTCCCGGCGACCTGCTCGGCGAGGGCACCCACGTGGAGTGCGTGCCGGTGCGGAACACGGCCACGCTGGTGGACTGCTACTACGAGGACCTCATCTTCGAGATGTACATCGTCGAGGCGGGACTGCGCGCCGAGGAGGAGGGGTACGACGCGGTCGTGATGGACACGGTCTCGGACTCCGGGCTGGCGGCGCTGCGCTCGCGCCTGTCGATCCCCGTGCTGGGACCCGGCCTGGTCTCCTACGCGGTCGCGATCATGCTGGGCAAGCGCTTCTCGATCATCACGATGTGGGACCAGTGGCGCCACCTGTACGAAAAGAACCTCGACACGTACCACCTGTGGGGCCACTGCGCCTCGATCAGGGCGGCCGGCATCCGCCCCGACATGGAAGAACTGCTGAGCGGCAAGGAGGAGACGGTGTTCCCCCGTCTCACCGAGGAGGCTCGGCTGGCCATCACCGAGGACGGCGCCGATGTGATCCTGCTCGGCTCGACGACGATGCACCAGGCG
>JAPONU010000423.1 GCA_026713745.1 bacterium | reverse complement strand
GCCGGGGATGGCGGCGGTGTGGACGGCGAACTCTTCCGGCGTGCCGAACGGGTCCCGGTCGCCGCTCACGAACAGGCACGGCACCGTCAGGCGGTCGAAGTGCGCCACCCGCAGATTCTCGGGTCGGCGGGGAGGGTGCAGCGGGTAGCTCAGCAGGACCAGCCCGGCGGCGGGGAGGCCCTCGGCCACCGCCAGCGAGCAGACGCGCCCACCCATCGAGCGCCCGCCGAGTGCGAGGCTCGACGGGTCGATGGCCTCCTCGGCGCACATGGCCGCGGCCTGCTCCTCGATGAACGGGATCAGCCGCTCAGCCCGCGGGGGTGGCCCGCGGCGGCCACCGCTGCGGTGGGGATACTCCACGCGGCGCACCGGCGTAGGCGCCAGCGCCCGCTCGATGGCGACCAGGGTGTGATGGTCGGGGTCACCACCGGCGCCGGGCGCCAGCAACAGGCCTCCGGCGGTCGGTTCGCCCGGTGGGGTGGTCACAACCGGCCCGACCGGCTCGGTGTCACCTCTCGCCGACGTCCGGTGGCCACGTCAAGCCGGCAGGGTGCGCTGCGCCCGTGGTCGGCCCTCGAGTGGCGCCAAGCCATCCCAGCCCACGATTCCGTCACGACAGCAGGATGCGCCGCGCCTCCACCAGATCGCTGATCCGTGCGCCGGCCTCGCCGTCGGCGCCGCCGGTGTCGGGATGCGCTGTGGCCACCAGGCTCCGGAATTGCTTCTGCACGTCGGTCGCGACCAGCCCGTCGAGCGACTCCAATTCCAGGATCCCCAGCGCCCAGATGCGGGATTCCGGAACCGGTGGCGGCAACACCCGGTAGCCGTCCAGGAACCGCAGCAACTCGCCGTCGGTGCCGCCGGGCCAGCTGAGAGCTCGCCGCACCGCGGCCAGCACCTCGTAGCGCTTGGACTCCGGCAGTTGCCCGGCTGCGTAAACGGCGCCCAGCACGTACTGCGCCGCCGAGCCGCCCCGGTCGCTGAACTCGAACGCCGGACGGCCGTCTCCCAGGCGCACGAGACGGTGGCGGCTGCGGGTCAGCCCGATCCGATCCTCCTGCAGCCGATGGCGCAGCCGGGGCTGGCGGATGCGCTCACCGCGGGCGATCTGGCCGATCAGCAGCGGCAGGTCGTCCCGGGAATCCTCGTCGAGCTCCTCGATGTGGCGGCCCACCACCCCTGCGAGAAGCACGGCGCCCGGGCGCAGCGGCGGATCCAGCGGCAACTTGCTGTCGCCGACGGCCACACGACGGGTGGGCACCACCGCCCGCGAGTGGAACGTCTCCAACTCGGCCAGGATCACCGCCTCAACCTAACCGGCCCCGGAAGCGTCCTCACCCCGGATCGGCCGTCGTCGCCGCCTCAATGGCGCGGCGCGACCGCGCACGTCGTCACACGGGGCTGCGTTACCGTCTCCTCGTGTCCGCCGTGTCCTCGCCCGACCGGGACGAACCTCGCCGTCAGGACGACCAGAGACCCAGCCGGAAGGGTGGCACCGACTCGCTCACCGTCGGATTCGTCGGGCTGGGCACGATGGGCCGACCTATGTGCCTGCGGCTGCTGGACGCCGGCCACCGGGTGGTCGCCCACGACATCGACCCCGCCGCCATCGAGGAGGTCGTGAGCCGGGGAGCCGAGGCTGCGGGTTCCGCCCGCCACAGCGCGGTTGAATGCGACATCCTGCTCACGTCCCTGCCGGCGCCCCGGCACGTGGCGGCGGTCATGGCGGGCCCCGACGGTGCGCTGGAGGCGCTGCGGCCCGGGTCGGTCTGGGTGGATTTCACGACCGGCAGCCCCGAGTTGGTGCGTGAGTTGGCCGCGGCGGCCCCCGCCGGCGTCGCGGTCGTGGACTGCCCTGTTACCGGCGCCGTGGACGGGGCGCGCCGGGGGACGCTCACGCTGTTCGCCGGCGGTGACGACGAGGCCGTCGAGCGGGTACGACCGGTGCTGTCGCACGTGGGCACGATCCTGGAGTGCGGGCCGCTCGGTGCCGGCAGCGTCGTCAAGCTGGTCACCAACCAGCTTTGGTTCGTGAACGCGGCCGCGCTCGGCGAGAGCTTCGCCGTGGGGCTGGCCAACGGCGTGGAACTCGACACGCTGTGGCGGGGGATCCTCGCCAGCGGGGGCGACAGCTTCGTCGCCCGCCACGACGCCCCCAGCATCTTCGCCGGCCACTGGGACCCTTCGTTCCCCCTGGACCTGTGCCTGAAGGACCTGGGGCTGCTGGCCGACCTGGAGGCGAACGTGGGGGCCGACCTGCCCATGACCGCCGCCGCCCGCTCGGCCTTCGAGCGTGCCGCAGCGCGCTACGGGGGAGCCGCCGGGGAGCTGTGCGTCGCCCGGCGGATCGCGGAGGATGCCGCGCTCTCGATGCGCCTCGACGGCGACTGGGTACCTCCCTGGCAGGCCTGAGGAAACACGGGATCGAGGAACCCGCCCGATGCGAGAACCGATCCGCCCCGCCTCCGAGGCCCGCGTGGCCCGCTGACCTCGGAAACCGAGAGGAGCCCAATGACGCTTGCCACCGATTCGGCTGCTCACACGTTCGAGTTGGCCGATCTGGTAGATCTGGAACGCTACCCGATCGCTGAGCCGTCCTCCCCGAGGTACGTGGCCACCGTCGACGCCGCACGCCGGGGACTGCGCAGCCTGGGTTGCGCCGTGCTCGGAGGATTCGTGCGGCCCGAGGCGGTGCGGGTTCTGAACGACGAGGTGCTCGGGCGCAAGCACGCCACCCACTACTCCACCCAGATCATCAACCCGTATTTCCACACCACCGTCGACCCCGCCTACCCGGACGATCACGTTGTCAACACCTTCCTGGAGCGCACCAGCGGCTTCATTCCCGGCGACGCCTGGGATCCCGGCTGCGCCACCGACACGCTGTTCCGCGCCCCGGAGGTGGCCCGCCTGCTGGCCGACTGCCTGGAGATCGACGAGTTGCACTGCTACGACGATCCCCTGGCCGGGCTCACCGCCAACATCTGCGACCCCGGCCAGCAATTCACCTGGCACTTCGACACCAACGACTTCGCCGTGACGGTGTTGGTGCAGCCCGCAACCGGCGGCGGCGTCTTTGAGTACGCGCCGGACATCCGCTCGGCCGACGACGAGGCGTTCGAGGCGATCGGGTCCGTGCTGGACGGCGACGGGAGCCGCGTGCACTCCCTGCACCTGCGGCCCGGTGATCTGCAGATCTTCCGCGGCCGCCACTCGCTGCACCGGGTGACGAGGGTCGCGGCGGACTCCTGCCCCCGCCACGCCGCCATCTTCGCCTACACGCGTGAGCCGGGCGTGATCGGTCGCGTCGCCCGCACCAGGCAGCTCTTCGGCAGGGTCCTGCCTACCCACGAGCAGGCCGAACGCCAGAGAGTCCGCTCCGACACGCTGCTGGACTGACCGGGCCAACGCCGCCCACCCACACCCGTCGTACCGGCGAAGGCCGGAGTCCCGGACCCGGCCGGCCGGCGGTCCGGGAGGTGAGGGTTCTCTACACGAAGTTGTGCAGGATGTCGCGGGTGGTGGTTGCGGCGGTGGCGATCTCGTCCTGCGTGGCGTCGCTGTCCACGATGACCACGAGCGCCTCCACCTGGTTCAGCACGGCCCGCCATGTGCGCGCCTCGAAGCCGAAGGGCAGGGCGAGTTGGCGGATCTCCTCGCTGCCGCGGGCCAGGTTGCGGTTGCCTTTGCGATCGCGGGGGTTGCGCTGCAACCGGTCGCTCGCCACGAACAGCCGGGAGAGCACCTCGTGGGCGTCCACGCCGTCCAGCCCCGGCCCGAACTCGCCGGAATCGCCCTCGCCGTCGTCACCCGCGAGCTTGTCGAACAGGCCGTCGACCCGCGCCTCGTCGGCTGCAGCAACTTCCAGATCACCGTCCTCGTCGAATCCGTAGGCGATACCGGCGGCGTCGAGTGCGCCGGTGAGGCGCCCCAGGTAGTCGTCGTCGAAGTCACTGAGCTCGTAGGCCACCCGCAACTCGTCTTCGGCCAGCGCCGGGGCGGCGGCGCGGTCGATAGCCCCCACAAAGGTGTCCACCTGCTCCTCGTCGGCCTCCCGCACAACCAGCACCGCACCCTGCCAGGCGTGCGGTAGTCCGGTGCCAAGCAGCAGGCTCTCCATCATCGACCGGGACTGCGAGGAGTACTCGTGCAGGTCGTACTCCAGTTGGTCCTCGTCGGCCTCGCCCACGTCGGCCACGTTGGCCGGCGGTTCGCTCACTGTGGCGACACCGCACTCCACGCAGGACGCAACTTCAGCCGCGTACCCCGCCCCGCACTGGAAGCACCACACCTGTGGCTCGGAACCGCCCACACCGCTGCTGCACACAACCATGGCCCCATGCTGACACGCCGGGGCCCGTTCCCCAACACACGCTCTCCAACGTGCTCCTATCCACCAAGCACCACCAACCGCGTCACGCCGCCGCCCGTTCCCCAACACGGGCCCTCCAACACACTCCCATCCACCAAGCACCACCAACCGCGTCACGCCCCCGCCCGTTCCCCAACACGGGCCCTCCAACACACTCCCATCCACCAAGCACCACCAACCGCGTCACGTCGCTGGAGTTCCCTACTTCCCGGCCTCCCGACCACCCCCTGGCCGCCCCGCTGCGGCTCGCTGCGTCCCCGGCGGGGCCGTGCTGGTCGGTAAGGTGCGACCGTGGACTTCCAGCCGGGCCGGAACCTGGCGCTCGAACTCGTGCGGGTCACCGAAGCGGCAGCCATTGGAGCTGCTCGCTGGATGGGGCGGGCGGACAAGAACGGGGCGGACGGGGCGGCCGTGGACGGCATGCGCGCCGCGCTGAGCGACGTGCACATGGACGGCATCGTCGTGATCGGCGAGGGCGAGAAGGACGAGGCCCCAATGCTCTACAACGGCGAGCAGGTGGGCGACGGAACGCCGCCGCTGTGCGACGTGGCCGTGGATCCCATCGACGGCACGACGCTCGTCTCGCTCGGGCGCGGGAATGCCCTGGCGGTGATCGCCGTGTCGAACCGCGGCTCCATGTACGACCCCGGGGCGTGCGTGTACATGAACAAGATCGCCGTCGGCCCCAGCGCTGCGGGCACGATCGACATCGAAGCCTCCCCCACGGAGAACCTGAACCGGGTGGCCGACGCCAAGGGCGAGAAGGTGTCCGATCTGAGCGCCGTGATCCTCGACCGGCCGCGCCACGACGACCTCATCGCCGAGGTCCGCGAGGCGGGAGCCCGCATCCGCCTGATCCCCGACGGCGACGTGGCCGGCGCCATCAGCACCGCCTGGCCCGAATCGGGCGCCGACATCCTCTTCGGCATCGGCGGCACGCCTGAGGGCGTCATCTCGGCGGCCGCCCTCAAGTGCATGGGCGGCGACATGCAGGGGAAGCTCTGGCCCCGCGACGACGCCGAGCGCGCGGCCGCCGTAGCCGACGGCTACGACCTCGACGCCGTCCTGGGCATCGACGACCTGGTCGCCGGCGACAATTGCTTCTTCGCCGCCACCGGTGTTACCAACGGCGACCTGCTGCGGGGCGTCGACTTCCACTCCTGGGGCATCTCCACGCAGTCGCTGGTCATGCGCTCACGCTCGGGCACGGTGCGCCTCATCAACACCCGCCACCGCCCCACCGGCAGCGACTCCTACGCCTGAGCCGGCCCGGGCCTCGCCCACCCTGCTCCGGCCCGTCGGACAAAACCAGCGCTCGCACCGGCCCCGCCGAAGCGGCCGACCGCCGCTGATC
>JAPONU010000422.1 GCA_026713745.1 bacterium | reverse complement strand
GGGACCTGCGCCCAACGCGCCCGCTGCACCACCAGCGACAACGGGCGCACCATCAGCGTCGACGCCTACGAAGCCCATCGCGCCGCGAACAAGGCCCGCTGGGCCGACCCGACCACCCGGGCCTCCTACCGCCAACACCGCAGTCGCACAGTCGGTCGAGGTGGCACCCGGTGTCGTGCTGGACTACAACCACGCCAACGATGTCGTGGTCGTCGAGATGCTTCAACTCTCGGCACGAGAACACCCCCAGGGAGGACCCGATGGCCGAGACTTGTCGTGGTCGTCGAGATGCTTCAACTCGCGGCACGGTCACAGACGGGCGACGCCTCTGAACTGCACTTCGAGACAGTCGAGTAGCAAGCCGCTCGGCCCGGCTATCCCCGACTCGCCGAGCACGTCCGCTTCGGCGGTGTCGTCGCAGTCGAGTAGCAAGCCGCTCGGCCCGGCTATCCCCGACCGACGGGTGTCAGTAGGAAGTGCCGACACCGCTGGCGACCAGATCTTCGTCGGCATTGGCCGGGAGGGCCGCTGGCGGACCCGCCGGTGACGCACCTCCATTTCCCAGGAGAGATCTTGGAACGTGCGCGGGTAGGTGACGGCCACCGACGGTGTTCCACTGACAGTTCCCGTCGGAGGCCCGCCCAGCAGTTCGAACCACTACGACAACCGAACACCAAAGACCCTGTTCGGGGCCTATCCGCTAGCGCTCTTAGCCCGGATCCACCGAGGGTGTGGGGGTGTGATATGTGGGGAGGTGCCGTCCTGACAGTGGGGGGATGCTCGGCCTTTGGCTGGGAACTGCCTTTCGATCCGGGCCGGCAGACCGTGTGACCTGCAGCCCCGCGACAGGACGCCGGGAGTCGGACCCGTCGGGCTCTCGATCCAGACCGGCAGACCGTGTGACCTGCGGCTCCTCTAAGACCGGAAAGGTGTTCCCGTTCATCTGCACGCCCGGCATCCCCACAGTGCGTTCATGGTGCGGCGGCCGGCGGTGGCGACCGTGAGGATGTCTGAATTGTTGAGAATATTTTTCCACTATTCCACGAACAGCCGTTGCGAGTGCCGTAGGGGGTTGATAGAGTAGGCGTTACCGGTCACTGACCTCGATCGCAGCGGGGTCGGTCTTCCCCGACCGGCTCGTCGACAGGAGTCGACCCGAGCCCGACCGAACGCCCGCGGGGAGCGACCAGTGACCGATCCCACCCTCATCGCCAGCAGCGACGCCGCCGGGCAGAGTGCCCCAGTAGCCGACCCCACCCTCACCCCCCGCAACGACATCACCGGACACCTCAGCGGGCTCGGACAAAATGCCCCAGTAACCAACCCCGCTGTCATTTCAGGTAGCGGCGCCGTCGACGGCACCTCGGCGGTGTCGCTGTGCGGGTGTGGGGGTGTGGGCGCGTCGGGCGCCGGCGAGGATCCGGAGGTTTGGTTGTCGGCGGTGTTGGGTGTGTTGCGTGAGGGGTTGGGCTCGTTGGGTGGTGATCGTCTCGATGAGCGGCTGGGTTTGGTGGGGCGTGTGGAGTCCGCGGCGGCGGCGTTGCGCGCCGAGACCGTCGCCGCGATCGCCGGGCGGCGCGGCGAGGCGGAGGCGGCGGTGGCGGTGCGGGACCGGTTGCGGGAATCCCGCGGCAAGGCGAAGCGGGACGTGTTGTTGGCGGGGCGCCTGGAGTGGTTGCCCGACACGGTGGAGGCTCTCGCCGGCGGGGCGATCACCGCGCGGCAGGCGCAGCTGATCGCCGAGGCCGCCGAGGAGGCCACCATCGACGAAAAGGAACTACTCGCGGCTGCGGCGGATCAGCCGGCGGATCGTTTCGGGCGCACGGTGCGCGATCACCTCAACGAGCGCACCGCCGGGGAGGGCCTCGAGGAGCGGCGGCGCCGCCAGCGAGAGCGCCGCGAGTTCTCCATCCGCCAACAGAGCGACGGCATGTTCCGCCTCAGCGGCTGGTTGGATCCCCTCGCCGGCGCCCGGGTGCAGACCGCGCTCGGCGCCGAGTATCGCCGGCTCCTCAAGGCCGAGGACCCCAAGAACCCGAAGAACCCGACGAATCCGAAGAAGCGCGCCACGACACCGCAGCTCTACGCGGACGCGCTCGAGTCGCTGGCTACTCGGCGCGGCAAGGGCAAGGCGCCGCGGACGAGCCTGGTCGTCGTGGCCGACTACGACTTCGTGGCGAACCAACTCGCGAACCCGCGCCTGTACGACGGCACACCCCTGGCCGCAGACGAGTTCGTCAAGATCGCCCTCGAGGCCGACATCCTGCCCGCCCTGTTCGACACCGACGGCCAACCACTCTGGTTGGGTCGCGCCGTGCGCGACGCCACCGACGCGCAACGCATCGCCCTCGCGGTGCGCGACAAAGGCTGCATCGGCTGCGGCGCCCCGAACAGCTACTGCGAACCCCACCACATCCGCAACTGGAAAGACGGCGGCCCCACCGACCTCGACAACCTCTGCCTGCTCTGCGGGCACTGCCACCACAAGGAAATCCACTCCAAACGCGGCGCCGAAATCACCCGCGGACCCTGCGGGAAACTCACCATGCAACACCCCGACCGCAAACCCCAACACATACCCCTGCGCTGCTGAACACCCCAACCCGGGTGATCCCAGCGTGTCGTTCCAGCGCGCACCGCGGGCGCACACCAACAGGCGTCGCCGTCCGCGTCCTGCGGCGCATCCTCGCCATCACTGCCGCCATCTGGCATGACCGAACGACCCAACAACCCGGCCCCGCCCGCTCGCACCTCGCCTAGTGTCCTGTCTGGTTGGTTCGTCGCGTTTATGAGTTCGTGTGGCCGTCGTCCGCGACGATCGGAGACGGCGATCGGCGCGAGCGTGGCCCTCGTCGCGCTTCCAGCACAGCAGGTCCAGGTCGTCCGCGACGATCGGAGACGGCGATGGGCGCGAGGGTGGGGCGGCCTGCGGGGGCGGCCGGGAGCCACATTCCCTGTCGTTCCGGCGATGGCCGAATCCATCGTCCCGCAGCCTGATCGGTTCTCCCGAAGGACTATTCGGCCACCTCGTAGGCCTCGTCGCTCTCCCGGAATGGGGGTGGCAGCAGATCCTCATACAGTGCCGGGTCGGGGGCGACGACCGCGACCTTGCCGTTGCGCCGTGTGACCACACCCGTGCCAGTCTGATAGGCGACGAGATGCGCATCCTTGGCCGCGAGGATCAGCGAGCGCATCACCGCATCACTGAACTCCTCGCCGCGCAGAATCCGGGGAGCGTCCGCGGCATCGGGACCGGCGGCCCCAATTCTCCCGGCACCCAGGACATCCCCGCATTCGGGCGCGGGGCGACCAGAGCCGGCACGTTCTCGCTCAATCATGCTCGCTCAATCATGGGCGCCGCCCTGCTCCAGCAACACAGGCACCGGGCCCGTGTTGTCGTACAGCCTCCACTCATCGACTCTAGCGGCGTAGAGATCGCGCAGGTTCCGCAGGCCGGCCACGAAGCGCCTGCGAATCACGTCTTCGGACACCCAATGCCCGCCTTGCCGAACACGCGCCTCAACCCGGCGAACGGCCTCGTCTGCACCATCGAGCGACAAGAACACCAGCATCACCCAGTAGCCGTCGAACCGCCACCGGTCGATGCGTCCGAGGTAGCCGCGGCCCGACAACGTGGTCTCGAACGCGAAGCTCCGGCCCGCTGCTGCGAGACGGTCGATCTCGGCCAGCAGCAGGCGACCGGCTGCCACCTCGGCGCCGGCACCCCGGTCGAGCGGGGACAGGCCCGCGGCGATGAGGTCGGCATTGACGAAGTGCAGACCCGGTGCCTCGGTCCGCAGATACCGCATCGCGAACGTGGTCCTGCCGGCACCGTTGGGTCCGGCGATCACGATGATCTGCTTGCCGGCCATGCGATTGCCCGGACGGGGCGACCCGTGGCGGATCCGGCCTAAGCCGGCCCGACGGCACCCGAGGCGGCGCCGGCGGGAACAGGGCTCTTCGCCACGACCCGCACGGCCAGCCCGGTGGCGGTGGAGAGCAGTTCGCTGCGTTGATTGGCCGTGTACAACTCCACCGTGGCGTCGGCGCCGGGCGAGGTTCCGCAGGCGATGACGAGCGCCTCGCCTGCCCTCGCCGTCAGGCTGCGGACCGCCCCACTGCG
>JAPONU010000421.1 GCA_026713745.1 bacterium | reverse complement strand
TTGGGCCTGCTGCATTGGATCACCGAGGCGTTGGTGCGCTCGGGGCTGCACATCGGCCAGGCGAGGGTGCAGACCCTCGGCGACCACGTGGTGGACTCCTTCTACGTGCACGACGGCAGCGGCGCCAGGATCACCGATCCGGAGCGGCTGGAGCAGATCGCCGCAGCGGTGCGCGAGGCGGCGGGCATCGGGCAGGCCCCATGACGGGCCGGTCGCCGAGCGGCCCCCCGGGTCGTTCCCCCGAGGGCGCCGGCGCCCCGCACGACAGCCCCATCGACGAGCTGGAGTTGTTGCGCTGGAGCGAGGCGCTGGCGGGCATCGCCCGCACCGGCCTGGGTTTCACCGACAGCCACTACGAGCGGGAGCGGTTCGAGGAGGTTCTGGCCGTGGCCGCCGACATACGGGCCGCGGCGGGCCGCTGCCACGACCCTGCGGTCCAGATCACCGAGTGGCTCGCCGCGGTGGGAAAGGGTGTGCCCGGCTACGTCACCCCCAAGGTGGCCGTGGGAGCGGTCGTGAGCGACGACGACGGCAGGGTGCTGCTGATCCGCCGGTCGGACTCGGGGTACTGGCTGTACCCCACCGGCTGGGCCGACGTGGGGTACTCGTCCTCGGAGATCGCAGTCAAGGAGGTGGCCGAGGAAACCGGCATCGACTGCGAACCCGTCCGGCTCATCGCGGTGCTCGACAGCATGCGCCACGGCTTCACGTCGGTGCCCACCTACTCCCTGGTGTACCACTGCCGGGCGTTGGGTGGGGAGTTGCGCGCCCACCCGGTGGAGTGCACCGGTGTGGGGTTTTTCTCACAGGACGATCTGCCGTCCCCGCTGGCCGGGCCGGACATCTGGGTGCGCCACGCCTTCAACTCGGTGCGCGGTGAGGCCACCGGCGTGCTCTTCGACGCTCCCCGGGCGCCGATGTGGCGCGCCAAAGCGTGAGGCAATACAACGCGATCACTGGAAAGTAGGTTCGCTATTTCCGGGTATCGTACTTCTCCGAAATAGCTGCTATGGGTCTGTCCCCACCTAGCATGTGGCGAACCACTAATGTCCCCGGTGGACCATCGACCCGAAGAGGAGGGGATCGACATGTTCAAGTCGAAGAAGTACGCGCGTGTCCTGCTCTCGCTGCTTGCCTCACTGACCTGCGTGATTCTCGTTGCCGCTGCCTGCGGCGGCGAGGAAGACGAAACCGTCTCCGAGCCAACTGGCACCACCGCGGCTGCGCCCTCGGCCACGCCGGCGGACGGCGACGAGGATCCCCCCGATGACGCCGAGCCGATGGATCACCTCGGCGACGGGTCGCTGGGGGTCGTGGCCGTCGAGGCGGGCGACGCCATCCAGATCCGCTCGCTGAACGCCATCTCCGGTGACGTGGCCTTCTTCGGCCTGCCGATCGAGCGGGCAGTGGTTCTGGCGATCGAGGACTACGGCCCGATCAAGGGCTTCGACGTGGACCTCGGCACGACGCTGGACGACCTGTGCTCCAATGACGGCGGCCAGGCCGCGGCACAGACCATCGTGGCCGACGAGGACGTGGTCGGCGTGATCGGTACCTCGTGCTCGGGCGCGGCGGTGGCGGCGGCGCCGCTCATCAGCTCCGCGGGAATGGTGATGATCTCCGGCGGCAACACCTCGCCGGCGCTCACCTCCGACCTTGCCGGCAACGCCGGGGAGAACTACAGCGTGGGCTACT
>JAPONU010000420.1 GCA_026713745.1 bacterium | reverse complement strand
CCCGAGTCGCTGCTGGATCTGTACGCCATCACCGGCACGCCCAGCCGGTGCGCGGTCCGGATCGCCGGCCTGCGCGGCTCCTTCGACCTGTTCGTCCTGCCGATGAACGACGAGGAGACCTGCGAGGACCACATCGAAGCCTCCGCGGCGATCCTTGGTGCTGCCGCCCACCTGACCGCTGCCACGGACTGATGCACCGGTTGATCATCGGTGCATTCGCCGTCACCGTTGCTGTCGCAGGCTGCGCCCCCACTCCCGAAGCCGTACAGCCGCTGACGGGCACCACTGCTGCGAGCGCGACGACGGCCGACCCTCCGGCGGCGACCGCTGCCGACCCTCCGGCCACCACCCCTGCCGAAATTCCCGCCACCACCCCCGCGCCGCCAAACGAGTCGCCCGAGCCTCCGGCACCGGCAAGTCCACCTGCGGACTCCGGTACGGATCGCCTTCAAGGTGAACGACCCCTATGGCGTCCTACAGTCGCCGTTCCCTGCGTTCGACGACAGCCCGCTGATCTACCGGCCCGTAATAGGTCATGCCCATGGTCGTGACTAGAGTGAGATCCGGAGTCCCCGTGTTGTGAGAGCGAATCATGTCGAACACGAGTCCCGGACCGATCGGGGTCCGGACCATCAAGGCGTCGGAGTTCAAGGCCCGATGCCTCAAGCTCATGGACGAGGTGGTGGAGAGCGGCGAGGAGATCATCATCACCAAGAACGGTCGCCCGATCTCGCGGCTCGCCCCGTACCGGGAGAGGCCGAAGAGCCTCTTCGGGATCGACAGGGGACGTTTCGAGATCCGTGGTGACATCGTGGAACCCATCGACGTGGCGTGGGAGGCCGACAGCGCGCCGGATCGGGTGCTCGAGCCGTGATCGTCCTCGACACGCACGTCCTGTTGTGGTTGCGATCCGGGAGCGAGCGCCTGGGCGGCGCGGCGCGCTCGGAGATCGAGCGCGCCTGGCAGGCGGGTGAGGTCTGCGTGTCCGCGATCTCCTTCTGGGAGGTGGCGCTGCTCAAGGTCAAGGGACGCCTCGAGTTCCCCGAGGAGGTGGCGCTCTGGCGCCGTGAGCAACTCGAACAAGGCGTGATCGAGCTGGCCGTGGACGGCGAGATCGGAATCCGCGCGGCGAGCCTCCCGGACGTCGTCGCCGATCCGGCGGACCGGTTGATCGTCGCCACCGCGCTCGGGGGGCATGTGCTGGTGACCGCCGACCGGCGCCTTGTTGACTGGCCGGGTCCGCTGCGGAGGCTCGACGCCGCTCGCTGACCGCCCGCGATCAGGCGCGGACGGCCGCAATCGCCGCTGATGCACGTCGGAGGTTGGCACTGATTGCCGCGTGAATTAGGCACTATAAGCCGCGCAGTTTGTGCATTGTTGGACGTGTGAGAGCAGTACAATCCTGGTTGTGGACGCCTACCTGCCGCGGCTGGTGGACCCGTGGCTCACCCGGCTGCTGGCAGGCTTGCCGGCGGTGATGATCACCGGCGCGCGGGCCACGGGCAAGACCACGACCGCGCTGCGCCATGCCGCCGAGGTGGTGCGCCTCGATGTCGGCCACGAGGCGACTCCGTTCCGGGCCGATCCCGACGCCGCCCTGCGCAACCGGCGGGTGCCCCTACTGCTCGACGAGTGGCAGGAGTGCGCCGCAGTGCTCGGAGCCGTCAAGCGTGCAGTGGATCAGGAGCGCCGGCCCGGTCGTTTCATCCTGACCGGTTCGGTCCGCGCCGAGACGGATCCACGTTCGTGGCCCGGAGTGGGGCGTGTCGTCTCGGTCGAGATGCATCCGCTGACCGTGCGGGAACAGGTCGGATACGACGGTCCGCCGTTCTTGGAGCGCCTGTTGAGCGGCGAGTTGCCGGGTCACGTGTCAGGCGCCCCCGACCTCCGCGACTACGTGCGGATCGCGCTACGAGGCGGGTTCCCTGACGCGGCTACCGAGAGCGACGAGGAGCTGCGCGGCACCTGGCTCGCCGACTACGCGCGCCGGCTCGTCGAGGAGCGCCCAGGGCCTCCCAACGGTGTGGACGGTCACCGGCTCGGGCTGTTTCTGAGCGCCTACGCCGTGAACTCGGCGGGCATCGTGACCGACACCACCCTTTGCCAGACGGCCGGCATCAACCGCCGCACCGCCGACTCGTACATGAGGCTTCTGACCAACCTCGGCGTCATCGCCCAGATGCCGGCGTGGAGCAGCAACCGTCTGAAGCGTCTCACACGCGGCCCGAAGCGCCTCATTGCCGACGCCGGGTTGTGGGGCGCAATCGTCGACGCCGACGAGGCGCTGGTCATGAGCGACGGCAACCTCCTCGGACGGCTGATCGATACGTTCGTGACGAGTCAACTCCGCGCCGAGACGAGCGCGTCCGCTCGCCCGCCGCGGCTCTACCACCTGCGTGACGGCGCCGGGCGCCACGAGGTCGACCTCATCATCGACCTCGGCCACCGCGGCCTCGTCGCCCTGGAGATCAAGGCCAAGGGGG
>JAPONU010000419.1 GCA_026713745.1 bacterium | reverse complement strand
CTGTGCGCCGGCTCCGGTCCGGTCGCCGTGCTGCTGCCGGCCTTCCCCTGGTCGGCGGGATCGCTCGCCCCGCTGGCGATGGCGCTGGCGGACGACTTCACCGTCGTCGTGATGGACCTTCCGGGCTACGGCAACTCGCACCCGCTCGGCAATCCCCGGCCCCCCGACGGCGATCACCGCCGGCGGCCGCGATCGGGTGAGCGCGGCGCCGGGGAGCGCACCGGCTTCCCCACACTCGACGACTACGCCGACGCCGTGGCCGAGAACCTCAGCGCACTGGGTATCGACCGCTGCCACCTCTACGGCACACAGACTGGGGCGCAGGTGGCCCTCGAGGTTGCGATCCGCCACCCCCAGCGGATCGCCCACGTGGTCCTCGACGGGCTCCCGCTCCTCGCGGACTCCCAGCGGCAGGACCTTGCGGACAACTTCTGCCCCCGCTTCGCCCCGTCGTGGGACGGAGCCCACGTCGCCGCCATCTGGCGGTGGTGCCGCGAGCAATCGCTCTTCGCGCCCTGGTACCGGCCGTCGGCCGAGACGCGGATCGACATCGACGAACCGGCGCCCGGCGTGTTGCAACGCCGCGCCGCCGACGTGCTCCGGGCCGGCGAGGGCTACGGGGACGGGCTCCGGGCTGCGTTCGCCCACCCGGCCCGCCGCTCTCTCGACCGGATCACCGTGCCGCACACGCTGGTTGCAGCGGCCGACGACCCGTTCACCCGGGACGGCATCCCGGTCGCGGCACCGCCGACGCACAGGGAGACAATCGATCTGCCACCGTCGCCGGCCCGAGAATCAGAACTCGGCTCACTCCTCGCCGGCAGCGGCGGTGCCGACCGGTCGCTGCGATCACCGGAGCCCGCGCCTGTGACCGGCGAGCCGGTGCCCGTCACCACGGCGGCGACCGGGTCGTCGCTGCGATCACCAAAGCCCGCGCCTGCGACCGGCGTAGTCAGTCGCCGGTACGTCACCGCGCTCCACGGGCAGCTGCTGGTGCGGTACATCCGCGACGGGGGACGACCGCTGGTGATGCTGCACACGTCGCCGGCGTCGTCGGCCCTGCTGGAACCGCTGATGCGGGAGATGGCCGCGGGCCGACCGGTGATCGCCTTCGACAATCCGGCCAACGGCGACTCCGATCCGCCGGCCGGCCGCGGCCCGTTCGTGATCACCGACCTAGCGGCCATCGTGCACGACGCGCTGGCCGACCTGGTCCCCGGCGAGTTCGACCTGTACGGCAGCCACACCGGCGCGCTGATCGCCATTGAACTGGCGATCTCCAACCCGCGGGTCCACCGCCTGATCCTCGAAGGCGTCACGCTGTTCGACGACGGCGAAAGGCCCGATCTCCTGCCGCGCGCGGAGCTGCTGGCCAAGTACCTCCCGGCGTTCGAACCGAGTTGGGACGGCACGCACCTCACCGCGGCGTGGCATTTCCGCCGGGCGTTCACCACCTACTGGCCGTGGTTCCGCCGCTCCCGCGACGGCATCCGCTGGGTCCCGATGGTCGAACTCGCGGCCTTCCATCGCGGCTTCGTCGAG
>JAPONU010000418.1 GCA_026713745.1 bacterium | reverse complement strand
CACGAGGCCCGGATCAGGTCCGGGGTGACGAACTTCTCCTCTTCCGGCAGGGAGTAGGTGCAGTGCCCGGCGTGAACGCGCAGGTGCCTCCCGCGCGCCGGCGTCTGCTCGACCAGTGCGCAGTACTCGTCCCAGACCGGGCGCACGTGGGGCGGCGGCTCCCGGTTGAACTGATGCTGCTGGTCGTAGAGGTAGTGCAGGCCGGAAAGCACGAATGGACCGCACTCCTCGATCACTCGCGGGGAGGTCAGATCCTCGCCGGGCTCGAGAATCACGGCGGTGGTTAGCGAGCAAGTGTAGAAGTCGTCCCGGTCGAACTTGCGGCTCGCCGCCTCGGCGCCGCGGCGGCAGTTCTCGATCGCCCGGTCGAAGAGGGAGGCGTTGGGCGGGATCGACATGACCAGGCCGTCGCCGACTTCGCCCGCCAGACCCTGGCTCTTGGGGCCGAAGCCGGAGACGTACATCGGAATGCGGGGCTCGGTGGCGATGAAGCCCTGTTCCTCCATCAGGAAGCGCAGCGGCTCCGTGCGGCCGCGGAACGCGAAGTCGGCCTCCTCGCCGTCGAGTAGCGCGCGTACGACACGCAGGTACTCGCCGAACTCGGCGACGCCGACGGGCCGGTGGCCCATCAGACGGAGCGCCGTGTTGCCGGCGCCGATGCCGAGGAACGTCCGTCCCGGAGCGATCCGGTTGATCGTCGCGATGCTGTGCGCCGTCACCGGTGCGATCCGTGTACCCGTGATCGCGACCCCGGTGCCGAGCTTGATCCGGCTCGTCCGCTCCGCCGCCAGCGCCAGCACCGCGTAACAGTCCGACCAGATCATCTGGCTGTCCGCGATCCAGGCGTGGCTGTACCCGAGCGCGTCTGCCCGTTCGATGTAACCGATGTCGTCGATCTTGCTGGCGACGCAGATGCCGAAATCCATTGCCGTGTCCCGTGCCGTTGGCGAAGGGCGCAGTGTAGCGCCGCGTGCCGCGGCGGACGGCGCCAGCGGCGCGGCGGCGGTGCGGACACCCGCCCGCTTGGGTCTCAGGGGAGAGGGTCCCAGGGGCCGCTCGCGCTTGCCGGATCGATGGAGGGTGGAGCGCTCGCTGCGGTCGGCTGCGCTCCGATTGGGCGTCGGATGATGAGTGGACGCCGGGCGTCGCTTGCCGACAGCCTCCCTGGGACCCTCTCCCCTGAGCCCTGGCGCGGGCTGGAGGGCGTCGGCCTGGCCCGGCGGCGGAGATGGCCGCAAGGAAGGGCGCGGTAACATGCGACTTTCGGTACGACAGCGATTGTAGGGACGCGGAGACGGATGGGTTCACGAGCGGGCTGGGTCGCGGGTTGGGTCGTTTGTAGCCTGAGCTTCGGAGGCGGGGCGCCGGTGGGTGGCTCCACGGTGCCCGAGTTCGAGTCCGAGGTTCGGCCCGTCCTCGAACGCCGATGCTTCGCCTGTCACGGGCCGCTACGCCAACGAGGGAACCTGCGGCTTGATTCGCGGCCGGCGATGTTGATCGGGGGCGGTCGGGGGGCGGCGATCGTGCCGGGGAGTGCCGAGGCCAGTTTGATGGTGTCGGCGATTCGGCGTGAGGATGAGCTGGAGATGCCGCCGCCGCGGCCGCTGGACGATGCGGAGCGGGAGCTGCTCGAGGCCTGGATTCAGGCTGGGGCGGAGTGGCCGTTGGCGGATGACGCTGAGGCTGGGGTGCACGTGGCGGCGCGGGAGGTGCCGCCGGTGGAGCACGGCATCATGGGGCCCGGCGAGCCGCTGTCGTTCAACCGCGATGTGCGGCCGATCCTCTCGGATCACTGCTACGAGTGCCATGGGCCGGACGAGGCAGTGCGGCAGGCGGGGTTGCGGCTGGACCGGGCTGAGTCCGCGCATGGCGTGCTGCCGTCGGGACGGCGCGCCCTGGTGCCGGGTGACCTGGACCGGAGTCAGTTGTTCCAGCGGATCGCGGCGGTGGATGCGCTCGACCGCATGCCGCCGCCGCATGCGGACTCGACTCTGACGGAGCGCGAGATCGGGATCCTGGGGCGCTTCGTTCTGCAGGGCGCCGCGTTCGAGGACCACTGGGCCTACCGGCCTCCGGTGCGACCGGAGATGCCCGCTATTGCCGATGCCGAATGGGTTCGCGGCGACCTCGACCGGTTCGTCCTGGCGCGGTTGGAGAAGGAGGGGCTGGAGCCTTCCTCGGAGGCGGATCGCCGTACCCTCGTTCGCCGGCTGTCGCTCGATCTCGTGGGTCTGCCGCCGACGCCCGTCGAAGTCGAGGCGTTCCTCGCCGACGACCGGCCCGGCGCCTACGAGCGCCTGGTCGACCGGCTTCTGGCTTCGGAACGCTATGGCGAGCACATGGCGCGCACCTGGCTCGACGCCGCCCGCTACGCCGACACGAACGGCTACCACATCGACAACGAGCGGCACATGT
>JAPONU010000417.1 GCA_026713745.1 bacterium | reverse complement strand
CATCACGTGCCTCAGGTCGGCCGGTGTGAATGAGCAATCCCGGCGCGGGCCTCGGCGGCTGCTGTGGCAGCGATTTGCTGGTCGGCGCGGGCGGTTTGTCGGTCGGCGCGGGCTTCGGCGGCGCGGCGGGCTTGGATTTGTTCGTCGGGGTCGGCCAGCCACGTGCCGGTTCGGGGGTCGCGGAAGCGCAGGCGGTGCGCTTGGGCGTGCAGGGCCAGGTCGAGAGCGTGGTTGTGGCCGCTGAGACGGCCATCCGCGTCGGTGCCGATGGTGACAGGTTGCCAGGTGTCGCCCACCCGGTGGTCGCCTTGCAGAGCCGGTTGCAGGAACTCGCCGCCGCTGGGGTCGAACCGCCAGTATTCCTGTACGCCTATGTCCAGGTACTTGGAGGGTTTTACGTGGAGGTCCGCCTTGAAGGTCTTCTCCGATGCGATTTCCAGCACGAACGCCGGTGGGGCGCCAACCTCCCAGACACGGTAGCTGGCCGCGGAGATGAGCGGTTCGGGGTCGACGCCGAAGCTGACGCACACGTAGGGCGCCACGACGACGCCGTTGTCGCCGTGGCGGTAGTAGATGTTGTGGTCCTCGCCGACCCAGCAGTCGGGTCGGTCGGCGAACCAGGCCCACAGGGCGCCGTAGACGACGAAGCGCCCCAGCGTCCTCCGAGCCCGGCCGGGCCCGCCGGTCAGGCGCGCTGGTTGAAGCGGCGCTGCAGGTACTCCGAGACGATCCGCACCTTCTGGATGGTGGGCGTGCCGCCGGCGATGGCCCAGCCGTGGGAGTCGCGCAGGCGCCGTTCGATTCCGTATTCCTCGCTGTAGCCGTAGCCGCCGTGCAGCTGCACCGCCACGTCGGCGACCTTCTTGGCCATCTCGTTGGCGAAGCACTTGGCCATGGACGCCTCGAGCGTCCGGGGCGCGCCGCGGCCCGCCCGCGCCGCCGCCCGGTAGATCAGCAGCCGGGCCGCCTCCACTTGCAGGATCATGTCGGCCAGGGCGGTCTGCACCGTCTGGAACTCCACGATCTCCTTGCCGAATTGGCGGCGCTCGGTGACGTACGCGGCGCAGAGGTCCAGGCAGGCCTGGCCGATGGCGAGGCTCATGGTGGCGTTGCCGAGCCGCTCGATCGAGAAGGCCGTGAACAGCCGCCCGAAGCCGCCCGCGCCGATGACCAGATTCTCTGCCGGAACGGCCACGTCGTCGAAGAACATGTCCGCCGAGGGGATGCCCCGGAACCCCATGAGGCGCTCCTGGGGTCCGAAGCTCAACCCGTCGCTGTCGCGGTCCACCACCAGGGCCCCGATCGAGCGGGCGCCGGGCTCGTCGCCCAAGCGTAGGTACACAAGGTACTGCTCGGCGTGCCCCGCCCCCGAGCACCAGCGCTTCATGCCGTTGATCACATAGTGGTCGCCCTGGCGCGCCGCGGCGGTGGTCATGTCGGTGGCGGCCGAGCCGGCGTCGGGCTCGGAGATGGTGATCGCCATCGTCACCTCACCGGCGGCGACGGGGGGAAGGAGGCGTTGCTTCTGCTCGGGCGTGCCGAAGAGATCCACGACCCGCGCCGGGCCGGTGTTGGCCTCGAACACCCCGAACGCCGCCGTGGGGGCGGCCTTGGCGAGTTCCTCGATGACGATGAGCGAGTCCAGCAGGTCGGCGCCGCCGCCCCCGTAGTCAGCCGGCAGGCCCATCCCCATGTACCCCAACTCGGCCAGGCGGCGTCGCTCGGCGTCGGGGAAGGGCGTGCGCTCGGCGTCCCAGGAAGCGGCCTGGGGTTCGTACAGGTCGGCGGCGAGCGCGGCGACGGTCTCCCGGAGCGCCTCCTGTTCGGGCGTCAGGTCGATCACGCCGGAACGGTCCGGTACACGTTCCACATGTCGTAGAAGAGGCGTCCCGTCTCGAGGGTGCAGTGGTACACGGCGTCGCGCTGCTCGGGGGTCCGGGCGTACTCCGAGACGATCTCGATGCCCTCGTCGCCGTGCTCGGCGTCGGCGAGGATGTGCATCGTCCAGAAGATCAGGTCCTCCTCGCTCATGCCGAAGTTCTGCTTCTGGGCGGCCACGATGCGGGTGAACGTGTCCGGGACGAATGACTCCAGCCCGATGCCGATGGCGGCCAGCGGCACACACCAGTCGCGGCACAGGCCCATGAACTCGAAGTACTCCGTGAGCCGGCGCCCGGCGGGCAGTTGCTCGGCGCGGCGCATGGCGTCGACGTCGCCGCCGAGCGCCGCGCCCCACTCCAGCAGCAGCTCGGGATGGGCCTTCGTGCCGGTCTCGATGCCCATGCACTCCTCGGCCAGGTTCTTGACCAGCGTGGTGCGCACGTCCTCGAACGGGCAGTTCACGTAGATGGCTCCGATCCACGGAAGCATCCGCGAGATGTGCAGGTAGAACTGCTCGCAGAACAGCACCAGCTGCGGGACGGTGATGCTGCCGTCCTCCATGGCGGCCACGATCGGGTGGTCGGCCATGCCGCAACCGGGCTTGGTGAGTTCGGCCCGCAGGAGACCCACGAAGTCCTCCGGGGTCAAGGCGGCGAGTTCGTCGGTGCTGGGTGCCAGGGTTGCAACGCTCATGTGGTGCTCCTCCGTGGTTCTCGAGTGGGGTCGTGGGTCGGGATTCGTCGGTCGGGTTCTGCCGCTCGGGCCGTGCCGGCTGCCCACGCTGCCGGGGGACCGGTGGTGTGGGGTCGTCTCAGGTGCGGAGGGTGAAGATCACCGGGTAACGGCCGAAGTATGGCCGCGTCGTGGACGGGTCCATCTCGGGGGGATCATCGGGATCGGGGATGCAGCCGTGGTCGAACATCGTCTGCACCGCCACCGGCGTCACCCCGAACAGATGGCCACCCAGCTCGCTGCCCGGGTCCAGGACCACACCTGCGGCCAGATCCTGGCCGATGCAGGCGTGCATTCCCATCCCGAAGCTGAGGCCCCACGGGTGTGCTCCGTCGTGAACTTCCCGCAGCGGGTTGAACCCGTCGGCGTCGTCGCCGAACACAGCGGGGTCCCGGTTCACCGTCGGCAGGTCGATCACGACCTTGTCGCCGGTACGCACCGGGGTGCCGTCGGCGAGTTCGAAGTCGGCCTCGGCCCAGCGCACCGCCACCGGGCTGGACGGCTGCAGCCGGATCGTCTCATGCGTGGCGCGCTGGCAGAAGAGCCGGTCGGTGCGCGGCTGTTCGGCGGCCTCGGGGTGTTGCTCGAGCCAGGTGAAGATGTTGTGCATCGCCCGTGTGAAGGCAGTGGCGCTGGTGTGCGCGCCGGCCAGCATGTAGAAGGCCACCTCCCGGCAGATGATCTCGGGCGTGAGGTCGAGGTTGTCCTGGTTGCGGACCAGCACGCTCAGTACGTCGGGAGGCAGTTCGGACTCGGGCGCTTCGCCGGCGGCGACGCGGTCCAGGATCGCCCGGCGGCGTTCGATGCCCGGAGAGAGGAACTCCTCGCCGAACGCTGCCAGCGCGCCGGCCACCTCGGCCGTCTTGGCGGCCTTGTCGCCGGTGTGGTGCGCGATCGTGGCGCCCTCGATGAACAGCATGAGGTAGTCGTAGAGGCGGAAGGTCTCCTCCGGCGTGCCTTCTCGCCGGTCCACGCCCGCGGTGAGGGCGGCCAGGTTCATCATCAGCTGATGGCTGAAGCGCACCAGTTCGGTGCGGCCCGCCGCCAGGTGCGGCGCCAGGGTCTCGGTGAAGATGGCCGGGAAGAGGTCCTGCTCGTAGTGCCAGAAGGTGTCGCGCCGGAACAGGCGGTTCTCCAGGCGCCGACGGTTGCGGTGCTCGGCGCCGTGCAGGTTGATGAGCACATCGGACATGACCACGTCACCCTCGTCGTAGGAGCCCTGGCGCAGGTCGCGGTTGCGGTAGCACTGTTGCGCCACGGCGAAGGTGTCGACGGTGATGGTCCGGGGGACGGCCGCGGTGGGGTTCTCGGAGTTGGTGGTGGTGGAGGTCATGGTCGGCGCCTCATCGTAGGGAGTCGTTCAGCGGGGCGGGTCAGAAGTCGGCGTGGTCGAGCGCCACGGACTGGTGCGAGATGGCGCCGCTCGTGACCGTGAAGGTGTCGCAGCCGGACGTGCCGCCGGCGGGCCCGCCACTGATGCGCCAGCGCACCGATACGCGACCGTCACCGTGGTCGGTGCGCTCGCCGAAGGACACTTCGCCACCTGCCAGCCGCCGGGGCACGGACTCGAAGTACTCGCAGATCACCGCAGCGCCCACATAGGACGCCTCGCCGCGCACCAGGACGGCGTCGGCGGCGTAGTCGGCGGCCATGGCGGCAGGGTCGCCGGTCCCGATGGAATCGAGATGGTCCTCGACGACCTGCCGGGCGCTGCGCCGGTGGGGCTCAGTCATGGGTGACCCCCAGTCCCAGCCCGCCGTCCACGACGAGGACCTCCCCGGTGGTCCATTCGGCCCGCGCCAGGTATTCGAAGGCCTCGGCGATCTCGGTGGCGGTGCCGATGCGCCCGAGGGCGTGGGCCCCCGACATCGCCGCCAACCGGGCCGCGGCCTGCTCGTCGTCGAACAGCCCGGCCCGCTGGTTGATCTCGGTCAGCACCGCGCCGGGGCGCACGCAGCCCACCCTGATGCCCTGCGGCCCCAATTCGGCGGCCAGAACGCCGGTGAGCGTCTCGAGTGCCCCCTTGGTTGCCGCGTACGGCGAGACGCCGGGGAAGCTGCGCTTGGTATGCACCGAGCCCACGAACAGCACGCAGCCCTGGCTGCGGCGCAGGTGCGGAACGGCGAGGCCGCAGAGCATCATGGGTGCAACCACGTTGCTGTGGAAGAGGTCCAGCAGCCGATCCTCGGAGAGTTCTTCCACCGGTCCCCGGTACATGTTCCCGGCGTTGTTCAAGAGCACGTCGAGGCGCCCCCCGCCGTGGCGCACAGCCGTCTCGACCACGTGCTCGCGGTCGGTGGCCACCGTGACGTCGCCCGCCACGGCGCAGCAGCGATCGCCCAGCCGGTCGGCGGTGGCTTCGAGCTTCTCGGCCCGGCGCCCGGTGATCGTCACCGACGCGCCGGCTGCGGTGAAGTGCTCGGCGGTGCCTTCGCCGATGCCCGAGCCGCCCCCGGTGATGAGCACCGACATGCCGTCTGTAGGTCTCATGACGCTGCCGAGCGTCCGGGTGTGCGCGCCTCGTCGCCCACGCCGTCCACGCTGGCCGGCCGGGGCAGGTGCGAGAGGATCGACATGGTGATGCCGCCGTCGACCAGCAGCGTCTGGCCGCAGACGTAGTCGGAGTCCGCTGAGGCCAGCCACAGGACGGCCTTGGCGATGTCGGTGGTGCTGCCTAGGCGGCCTCGCGGCACGGCGATCTCCCGCTCGGCCCGCAGCACCGGATCGGCGTTGATGGGCGCCGACATGCCGCCGTCGATGAGTCCGGGGGCAACACAGTTGACCCGGACGCCCAGGCGCGACCACTCCAGCGCCATCTGCTGGGTCAGCATGATGATGCCGGCCTTGGTGGAGGCGTAGGCGCCGGCATTGGGGCCGGGCGCGATGCCGTTCATGGATGCCACGTTCACGATCTGCCCGCCCCCGGCGGCGGCCATGCGGCGTGCCGCGGCCCGCCCGCACAGGAAGGTGCCGACCAGGTTCACGTCCACGACAGCGCGGAAGTCACCAGAAGGCAGATCCAGGAGAGGTCCGAAGCGGACGATGCCGGCATTGTTGACGAGCACCTCAGGGGTGCCGAAGGCGTCGAGCGCGGACTCGACCTCGTCCTCGTCACTGACCGAGGCCCCCAGCGCCACCGCGCCGTCGATGCGCTCGGCGGTGGCCTGCGCTCCCGTGGCGTCGACGTCCAGGACCCCGACGCGGTAGCCCGCAGCT
>JAPONU010000416.1 GCA_026713745.1 bacterium | reverse complement strand
TCGTCCTCGTGAGTCGTCCAGATCGTTGCCAGAGGCATCGTTCCGCCGGCCTGCCGACGATCCTCCGGTTGTGGCGGCGGCTTCGGTCGCTCGTCCTCGTCAACGATCTCGATGCTCGTCTCCGTCTCCAGCGCCTCCCGGAGTCCCCCCTGTACCGATAGCCACGGTCCCACGCGGAGTGTGAGCACTGCGGTTGTCAATTCGGCGTCGGGTGGAATTGCGACCGAGACGCGGAGCAGGCCGTTCCGCAGATCGCCCACCGTCAGATCCTCGTCCGGGTCGACGTCCAGATGGCTTGTCGAGATCAGGCACTCTGCCCTGTTCGGCACGAAGCCGTCCCGGGCGTTGAGCGAGTAGTGGATCCCGTGGGTTCGCCCGCGCTCCAGACGGGCGGACGTCCGGCCGGCCAAGCTCGTTGGGTCGTCGAGAAGTTCAGCGGGACGGGGCGGGCGTCGCCTGCGCCTGTTCTCCTGTCTTCGCGTGGCACGCCAGCCTCGGGTGGCCGCGGCCTTCGCAATCCGTTCGGAGAGATCAACTGTGGACCGGCCCCGGTTGCTTCGCCGGATCGAGTCCTTGATCATCTCGTTGTTGGCTTCCTCCAACTCGTCCCAGTCGTTCAGGAATGCCACCAGCTCCTCCTCGAGGCGCACGGCGGCCGGGTTGCGTAGGAGATCCGTCCGGTCGGCTGTGAACAGACTCGTTCGCAGTTCGAGCGGGAGCGGATCGGTGTCCAGCACCACGAGGATCCGGTCGGCGAGCTTGTTGAGCCTCGTTCGATGCCGGAACTCCGCCGGTGTCCAGTGTGCATGGACCTGCCCGTTCGAATTGAGCAGCACGGCGTGGTTGCGGGCGACGAACCGGCGTCGTGTACCGGCGTCGGTCCCTGTGGCGAACAGGTAGAACCGCACCGGGAGTTGGTAGGTCCGGCTCTCGTATCCGAACGGGAGGTGCTCGGTCCCCTCGGTCCTGTCCTCACGGGGATTGTCGGCGAGCCTTCGGCCGAGTCCGCGTAGTTGCGTCAGTCGTGCCCTTCGCTCCTCCAGTACTGGCGCGGTCAGATGAACCGGGAGAGGAGGCTCGAACAGTCGGGTGTCGATGACGGTGTCGAGGGAGCGCTCGTCCCCCAACCGTGAGACCCCGATTCCCTCGGCACGGAAGCCCACGACTGCGATGCGTGTACCGCCGTCGAAGTCCGCGCACGCCGCGGCCGGAAGCACAAGTGGATCCGCTCGGTCACCATCCCGCTCCCAGGGCGACACCACCTGGTAGAGCGCGGTCTGGGTCTGCTGTATCCCCACACGTTGCCAACGGATGACGGTCAGCACCACACCGGCCTCGGGGGTGAGCGCGGAGCGGGTGAGGACGATCCACCCGTGCGCGTTCGGGAGGACCGTGAGGCCGCCCCTTCCGAACGCGCCCATGAGCCACAGGACCCCGTCCTTCCGGGAGGACCCGACTCGCAGTAGCGACGTAGCGATGTCTTCGGGCCGCATACCGATGCCGAGATCGCGGAACACGATCGTTCGTTCACGCTTCCGGTCGCGGCCGGCGGATCGGATTTCGACACGGGCCTTCGGAGTGGCGCCGAGAGACTGATCGGGGCCGAACAAGTCATGGACGGCCGTCGCCGGCGTCTCGAACAACTCTGCCGACTTCTTGGGTTCAAACACCTCGTCGCCGAGTTCTTCCACGGCTCGACGGAGCAGGACGGAGTCGAGCATGTTGGTGACCAGTTCGGTCAGCTTGTGGTCGAAGTTCCCGCCCGCGGCGGTGAAGAGACCGCGGTTGCCCCAGCGATCACCGACGGGGCGCTCGTAGGGGGCGAATCGCGCCATCCGCTCCCAGAGCGCGTCGAGTTGCTCGGGCGACTCAGCCGCGAGAGCCTCCTGATACAGCCCCCGTGCCTCTGCCGTAGTCGGCCGGTCAGTCGGCATAGCCCGGACGTCGCCCCGATCGGACACGTAGTCCGGTCACGCGGCTATCTTCTCGCCGGAATCCCATGTGATTGATAATGCCGTCAGGATGTGACAGCCGAGGGCTTGGCCGAGTTGCAGCGGCACCGCATTACCGATCTGCCTGGCGATCGAGTACTTCGAGCCGAACCACTTGTAGTCGTCGGGGAATCCCTGGAGTCGCGAGGCCTCAAGATGGGTGATAGGGCGGTCCTCAATCGGATGGAGGTATCGGCCCTTCTCCGGCTTGTAGAACTCCGTGCGAATTGTGACCGAGGGCTTGTCCCAAAATAGCCGGCCCATGACATCCGCAGAGCCCGTCCGGTGCGTTCTCCAGCAGGGTGCGAGGAGGTGGTACGGGATGTCGAATCGGTTGCCTCCGGGCGGTATGGAGCGGTAGCGCTTCAGGGAGAGTTGCGTGAAGTAACGAGTCACATGCAACTCATTCCCGATGAAGGGTCCTGGCACTTGCTGACCTCGGAAGTCAGCGAATCTGTACGGCAGGTCCCGGTTCCGCACCTTGGCGTTCAACCCATCGAACGCATCGCTGACGTTGCGGCGCCGATCTGTCTGCAGCGGCTCGCCCAGAAGGGGTTGACCGCGTCGTCGGCCGATCACGATTGCCCTTCGCCGCCGCTGCGGCGCGCCGTAGAGGGACGAGTCCAGCACGAATCGCTCGATCTCGTACTCCTCCAGCACCTGGCCGGGTTCGCAGGCTCTCGCCAGGGCTGTGCACTGTTCGGACTTCAGGAACTCGCGGACGTTCTCGAGCACGAAGAATTTCGGCTGCAGCTTGCCGACCGCCTCGACGTACTGTTCCCAGAGGGCGTTGCGCTGATCGGTCACGTCCTGCTTTCCCAGTTGTGAGAAGCCCTGGCAGGGCGGTCCTCCGAGGACGACATCGGCGCGGTCGGGGTAGTGGGCGCCCCCCAGCCAGTCCTCGATGCTGCCGAGGAAAACATGGTTCCCGAAGTTGGCGGCGTACGTCGCAGCCGAGTCGACATCGGAATCCACGGAAGCGATTGGCCGGAACTCGCCCGCATTGGAGTTGGCGCGGAGGAATCCCGCCGTTAGGCCCCCGCACCCGGCGAAGAGGTCGACGACGCTGTAGATCGGTCTCATCGCTGGACCGCCATCCGCCGCTTGATGTACGCGTCGATGACCCGGTCGGCCGCGGTGGCGCTCTCGTGCTCCCAGAGGCGCAGCGACTCCCAACTGTGCTCGCGGAGGAGGCGATCGGTGTCGGCGTCACGTGCTCGGTTCATCTGGATCTTGTTCTCCCACCACTCCGCATTGGTCATCGGCCACGTCCCATGCCTCGGGCAGCCGTGCCAGAAGCACCCGTCCACGAAGACGGCGAGCCGGATTCCGACGAACGCGATGTCGATCGACCTCCTCCGGTTGCCCGGCACCGGATATTCCACTCGATAGCGCATGCCGCGGGCATGGAGTTCGCGTCGAAGCGCCATCTCGGGTTCGGTGTCCCGCGTGCGCTGCCGCGACATGCGTGACGAGGCGGGACCCGCCAACAGATTTGTGCCGCCATCCTGCCGCGGGGGTGTGACAGTGGCCCGGCTGGATGGCGCCGAGACGGCACTCTCTTCGAGGTCCTTGCCGACTCCATAACAATCTTCAGTATATTCCAACATGTACCGGAGTCGTTCGTGTTGACTTGTTCGCTGCGGCGATGCGGGCCAGGGTCTGGCGCCAATACGTAATTTCCAACGTATCACCCGCGTATCGGCTGCTCGCGACCGGCGCTCAGCGCGATGCCGGCCAGCGAGAGCGTGCTGTCCTCAATCCTTGTGCGTGCGACATTTGCACTGCGGAAGGGAGCCGTCCGGCTCGCAGCCCCGATCGCTCGTAGAACGCTCGAAGGCCCGCCGAAGCGGGCCTTCGCCCAGCCACCGAAGCGACTGGGGGGATACGTCGTGATCGTACCAGCGGAGGTCGATCAGCTGTCAATCCCTACGCCGGTTGTCATTGCCGCATGGCACATTCTGACCGCCGTCATGTGGCGCCGTCAGACCAGGGCTGGGTCGCAGAGAATCTCCACCAGGGCGGGTCCCGGATGGGCGAGCGCTCCGGCGATGGCGGCGTCCAGTTCGCTGCGGTCGGTGACCTGGCTGCCGTGCGCCCCGCACAGCTCGGCGAAGGCCGCGAAGGA
>JAPONU010000415.1 GCA_026713745.1 bacterium | reverse complement strand
GGGCCGACGGCTCCGGAGACCTCGATGGAGATCGGTGCGTTCGGTGGGGCCAGGGACTCCCGCAGCAGCGAGGAGAGCGAGGCCACGACGCTCTCGAAGGTGGTGCTGTCGCCGTCGGGCCCGCTGAGGATCTCGTGTACGGCGGCGATCAGGCGAATCCGCCTCGCCGACTCGGCGAGTGCGTCCTTGGCCTCGGGGCTCTCCAACCAGCGGCTCTGCAGGCTGAGCAGGGACGACACCGTCTGCAGGTTGTTCTTCACGCGGTGGTGCACCTCGGCGAGGGCGGCGTTCTTGGTGATCAGCAGGCGGTCCACCCTGCGCAGTTCGGTGATGTCCCGCACCAGCACCAGGACGCCGGTGAGCGTGTCCTCCTGGATCAGCGGCATGCAGCGCACCACGACGCTGTGGCCGTTGCGCTCGATCTCCTCGGTGTGCGGCAGCGCTGTCGAGACCGCGAGCTTCAGCGCCCGAGGCTCGATCCCCACCTCGGCCAGGCGGCGGCCGGTCGGGCCGCCGTTGATGCCGAGGCGGCGCAGCGCCGAGTGGGCGTTCGGCGTGAGGTACTCCACCCGTTGCCAGGCGTCCAGGACGATGACACCGTCGCCGACCCGTGGCGGATGGTCATGGTCCTCGGGCCCGCCGGCGTAGGGGTAGACACCGTCGGCAATCATGCCCGCCAGGCGGCGGAAGAGCCCGAAGTAGGTGGTCTCCAACCGTCCCCAGACCCGTTCGCTCACCGAGGGGAACTCCCGCAGCAGCACGGCGATCGTCCGGTTGGCGAAGTTCACGGGAACGGCAAGGGACTGCACCCAGCGGTGCCGGCCGGGAAGGTAGGCACCGCCGTTGGCGCTCGTCCCGGTCTGCAGCGCCAGTGCGGCCAGCGGCCGCTCGGCGGCGGTTACTGCGAGGCCGAAGAGGTCGTCGGGATGCACCGTCTGGCTCGTGACGGGGCGGCTGTGGGCGGTGACGACGAATCGCCCTCCGCCGTCGGCGCCGTCGCCGGCTGCGTCGAGGATCGGCAGCAGTACCAGGATGTCGGCGAAGGAGATGTCCGCCAGCAGCGCGGTCGTGGTGACGAGCCATTCGTGGTGAAGCCGCTCGGGCTCGCTCAGGCCGGCCAGTGCCCGGCGCAGGTTCTCGTCGCTGCTCACACCGTTCGATCGTAACGGAGCCCCTGCCGGGGGCCGGTCGCGCCCCGACGGTGCGGTCCGCCGGACAGCTCGCCGACCGGTGGACCGCACCGCTCGCCGCCTGGACCGCTTGCCGCCTGGACCGCTCGCCGACCGGTGGCCCGGACCGCTCGCCGACCGGACCGCTCGCCGACCGGTGGCCTGGACCGCTCGCCGCCGGTCCCTCGCCGACCGGTGGCCTGGACCGCTCGCCGCCGGTCCCTCGCCGCCCGGACCGCGTTGTGTCTCGTTCCTACACTGGACTGCACAGTGCCGACGACGGCGCAGCGTCCCGGCTCGGGTTGCTGCCGGTTCGGAGGAATCATGCAGTTCGGCTTGTTCTACGAGATGCAGTTGCCGCGGCCGTGGGAACCGGGCGACGAGCACCGCCTCTACCGGGAGTGCCTCGAGCAGGTCACGCTGGCCGACCGTCTGGGGTTCGACTACGTGTGGGAGGTGGAGCACCACTTCCTGGAGGAGTACAGCCACTCTGCCGCGCCGGAGGTGTTCCTGGGAGCGGTCGCCGCCGTGACGCAGCGCATCCGGCTGGGCCACGGCATCGTGCAGTTGCCGCTGGAGTTCAACCACACCGCCCGGGTGGCTGAGCGGGCAGCGACCCTCGATCTCCTGTCCGACGGCCGGGTGGACCTCGGCACCGGCGAGGCGTCCTCGCGGGCCGAACTCGGCGGCTTCGGCGTGGATTGGGACACGAAGCGGGAGCAGTGGACCGATCACATCGAGGCCCTGGCCCGCATGATGGTGGAGGAGCCGTTCGCCGGCTGGGACGGCAAGTGGCTCCGGATGCCGCCGCGCAACGTCGTGCCCAAGCCGCTGCAGAAGCCGCACCCGCCGTTGTGGGTGGCCTGCAGTCGCCGGGAGACCATCCTGCTGGCCGCTCGTAGCGGCGTCGGCGCTCTGTCGTTCCAGTTCATCGAGCCCGAGCGGGCGGCCGATTGGGTGGCGGAATACGAGTCGATCATCGCCTCGGCCGACTGCATGCCGGCGGGCTTCGCGGTGAACCCGCGGATCGCCATCGTTCTGCCGCTTATGTGCCATCCCGACGAGCAGACCGCCGTCGACCGGGGACTCGACTCAGCGCACTTCTTCGGCTACGCGCTGCTCCACTACTACGCCTTCGGCGATCACCGTCCCGGGCGCACCGATGTGTGGCAGGAGTTTCTGGCCAACCGGGAGCGGGCGGGGTTCCGCCGTGAGGACGCGGGACAGACGGGCGGGGCGCTCGGCGCCTCCTACGGTGACCTGGGCGTCCTGGGACTGCGCGGCGCCATCGGGACGCCCGAGCAGGTGCGTTCGCTGCTTCGCCGCTACGAGGAGGCCGGCATCGACCAGGTCATCTTCATGGCCCAGATGGGGCGGGTCCCCCACACCCAGATCTGCGAGTCGCTGGAGCTCATGGGTGCTGAGGTGATCGGCGAGTTCGCCGAGCGCCACCCGCAGCAGTGGGAGCGCAAGTGCGAGCGCCTCGCCCCCGCCATCGAGGCCGCACTCGCCCGCAAAGCGCCGCCCCGCCGCAGCGACGAGGGCTACAACTTCAAAGCCGCCGCGAAGGCCTGAGTTGGGTTGGGAGGGGCGTCGCGCGAGAGGCGGTCAGTCGGCCCGAGCGACAGGACCGAGCCGGCCAGCAGCGCGGTGCCGCTCGCCAGCCGGTCGAAGTGGAGCCGTTGCTCTCGCTCAGGGCGTCGAGAGCGCGGTCCGCGCCGCCGCCGCTCATCGTCTGCGGTGATTCCGCTCCCGGCAGCGGCGATCCCTCCGGGGCTACGATCGAGCAGTGCCGACGATTCTCCGGGAGGGGCCGTACCGCTTCTTCTTCTACTCGAACGACCGGGAGGAACCGCCACACGTGCATGTCCAGCGGGATGATCGGGTCGGCAAGTTCTGGCTCGATCCCGTGCGCCTACAGCGAAGCGGGGGGTTGCAACGTGCCGAACTGCGCCGGATCGCGAGGATTATCGAGCGGGACAGGGAGTACTTGAGGGAGACCTGGAATGAATATTTCCACCGTTGAAGTAAGAGTGCCCGAGGTTGGCGCGGTGAGAGTCACCGACGACACGTTGACCGCAGAGTTGTCCGACGGCCGTACGATCTCCGTCCCGCTGGACTGGTACCCGCGGCTGATCCATGCCACCCCCCGGGAGCGAGACAACTGGCAGCCTGTCGGCGGAGGCGAAGGCATTCACTGGCCCGACCTGGACGAGGACGTGAGCGTGGAAGGGTTGCTCGCCGGCCGGCCGTCGGCCGAGAGCGCGAACTCCTTCAAGCGCTGGGTTGAGGCGAAGCGCGCCGGGACCGCCGTGACCCACGGCGCCGCGGCGGGCGCCGACACGTCGTCGCGGGAAGGTTGATGGCGCTGCGGGAAGGTTGATGGCGCTGCGGAACGCCGCGAACGCGCCGGAGTCCGAGCCGAGAATGGCCGCCCATGGGGCCGAACAACCGAACAAGCCGCATCGAACACGGCCCCGAACGGGCCGTAGGCTGGGGTGATGGCGGTTGTTGCGCCTGTTGGTGCGCCGACTCGGGGTGATGCGGAGGCCGCGGCTTCGGTGTTGATAGCGGCGGGTGTCGCCGAGGTGTTGCTGTTCGGGTCGGTGGCCCGCGGCGACGCCGCCGCGGGCAGTGACATCGACTTGGTGGCCATCTTCGCCGACCTGGACTACGGCGAGCGCCACGAGCGCCAACGGGCGCTGGAGGCCGCGGCCACCGCGGCGGCCGGCGCTCCGGTGCAGGTGCATGTGACGGATCGCCCGGAGTGGCGGGCCCGCGTGGAGCGGGTGCCGACGTCGTTCGAGCATCGCGCCGCCGCCGAATCGGTCCCGGTCGCAGCTGCGGCGAGCCGATGCTCCGTGGATTGGGGCAAGGAGATGGTGTTGCCGATGAGCGATCCTGAAGAGGCGCTGAGCTACTTCACCGGCCGGGTCTTGCCGCGCCTGCAGGCCACCGCGACGGCGGCCACCAGGTCCGCCGTCGAGGTGGTCTCGCCGGTGGCGCCGGTTGAGGGGCGCCGCCTGAACCGGATGGTGAGCCTCTGCGCCGAGGCCGCTCTCGCCGCCGAGACATCGGTGAAAGCCATGGCGAAGCTCTACGGCCGGCCGACGCCGACCGAAAGCGATCTGAAACGCAATGGGCACACCATCGCCGCGGTCCTCCAGCGGTACGTTCCTACGCCCCACAGCGGCGAGATGCGTGCGACGTTCGACCGCTGCGGCGTCGATCTGGCGGGACTGTCGCAGTGGCGCAGCAAGGGGACCCATGCCGATGACATCGACGCCCTCCGCGTCGAGGCGGACGATCTCGCCCCGGTCTACGCGGCGATGGCGTCGGAGATCACCGGCCTGGTTGTCTCGCATCTGCGCCGGGCGCTCGGCGACGCCGTCGCCGAGGCGGCGGCTGAACGAGACTCGCTGGCCGCGGTGATCGCCGGCCAGGATGTGCGTCTCGGCGTCCCGGCATCTGGCGGTCCCGACGTCTAGCCGCCTGGGGTCAGGTGCGTGTTAGGTCCCAGCGCGCGAACGCTTGTGGACACAGCACTAGCAGGCGAGTCCGACCGGACCGCGACCCGCGGGGTGGCGGCGGCGTCTTGCCGGGTGGCGCCGCGCAGGGTCCGTGCGGGCGGCGCCCGGGTCAGCCGGCGGCCACCATCGAGGCGGCTCTCGCTTCCGCCGCAGAGCCGGCTGCACCTTCGGCGAGGTCTCGCAGCAGCCTGCGGTAGACCATCGAGGCACCGTCGGCCACCTTGAGGTGCAGTTCGTCGCGCAGGTCGAGGGGCAGCTCGGGCGGGTCCTGGGACTCGACCACGCCCCGGTCCTGCTCCATGACCACGGCGAAGCCGTCCACGAAGTACTCGTCGGGGACGTCGAGGGAGTGGTTGCGGGACAGGTACCCCAGGATGAACGTCTCGGCCGTATCGGTGGGCGAGGCGATGAACGTGACGGTCGTGACGTCGCCGATCTTGGATTCGGCCTCGGAGTCGGTCTGCTCGGTCCAGGTGACCCCGCCGGTGGTGGACGTCACCACCTTGCGGTCGTGCAGCGTGAAGGGAAGGTGCAGCCTGTAGTCCCGCGTCAGAACGCTGTCGTTGTAGGCGTAGGTCATGCCGTAGTCGGTGGTCGCCACGTCGTAGGGCTTGATGAACGGCCCGTCGGCGAGTTCGGTGAACCCGGCGTGCACGAAGTTGAAGTGGGCGAAGTCGATGACGTTCTCCGTCATCCGGCCCGCGGAGGTCTGCCAGCGCCATGACCCCACCAGGAGCGGGCGCCAGTCGGGGTCGTTCCAGTCATCGTCGGGCCACGGCGGCAGGTCGGCCACCGGCTCCTCGAGGGCGATCCAGACCGCGTCGTACTTGTCCTGCACGTTGTAGCGGCGCACCCCGGCCTGGCTGGGGATGATCCCGTCGGGCCCCAGCGCGGGGATGAACGACACCTTGCCGGTGCGGTCGTACTCCCAACCGTGGTAGGGGCACATCAGCCGCCCGTCGCGGATGCAGCCGCGCGACATGGCCGCACCCCGGTGCACGCACTTGTCGCGCAGGGCGACGAGGCCCTCGTCGTCGCGGTACAACACGATCGGCTCGCCAAGCAGGCGTACCTGCTGCGGCTCGGTCGTGACGTCGCTCGAGACGGCGACCGGATGCCAGTAGTGCCTCAGTGCCTCCTCCAGCATGATGTTCCCTCCCGCTAGCTGTTCGGTAGTGACGTGTGGGCGAGCGGAACCCTCGGGCCTCGCGCTACTTCAGTCCCCAACTGTATGAGGTTTGTCGGCGGGCGTGAAGTGGAATGCCGCGTGAGCGGTCGGAGGGGCCGGTCACGCCGGGACGGCGGCGGCCATTTCGCGCATCATCCTGCGGTAGACGATCGAGGCGCCATCGGCCAGCTTGAGGTGCAGTTCGGAGCGCGGGTCCAGCGGCAGCTCCACGGGGTCCTGGTCCTCGACGACCATGCGGTCCTGCTCCATGATCTCGTCGAAGCCGACCGCGAAGTCCTCGTCGGGGACGTCGAGGGAGTGATTGCGGGACAGGTACACGAAGATCAGCGTCTCGGCCCGGTCGACGGGCGAGGCGACCGACGAGATGGTGGTTACGTCGCCGGCGCGGGAGTCGCCCTGCTCCGACCAGGTGATCCCGCCGGCGGCAGCCACCACCGACTTGCGGTCGTGAAGCGCGAACGGGAGGTGCAGGGTGTACTCCCGCACCAGAACGCCGTCGTCGTAGGCGTAGGTCATGCCGTCGTCGGTGAGCTTGATCTCGAAGGGCTTGATGAAGGGCCCGTCGGCCAGCTCTGTGAAGCCTGCATGCACGAAGTTGAAGTGGGCGAAGTCGGCGGCGTTCTCCACCATCCGGCCCGCGGAGGCCTGCCAGCGCCACGTCCCCACCATGAACACGCGCCGGTCGGGGTTGTTCCAATCGTCGTCGGGCCACGGAGGCGGGTCGGCCACCGGCTCCTCGAGGGCCACCCACACCGCCCCGTACTGCTCGCGCACGCGGTGGCGCTGCACCCGGGCCTGGCTGGGGATGGCCCCGTTCTGTCCGAGAGCGGGGATGAATGACACCCTGCCGCTGCGGTCGTACTGCCAGCCGTGGTAGGGGCACATCAGTTCCCCGTCGCGGATGCAGCCGCGCGACAGGGCCGCACCCCGGTGCACGCAGCGGTCCGCCAGCGCGACGGGGCCCTCGGCATCGCGGTACAGCGCGATCGGCTCGCCCAGCAGCCGCACCTGCTGCGGCTCGGTCGTGACGTCGGTTGAGACCGCCACAGGGTGCCAGTAGTGCCTCAGCGCCTGATCCAGCATTGCTGCTCCCTCCGGTTACTGCCGCCAATCGTATGGTAGGGATGAAGGCGATGACAGAGGAGAGGTCAATGGCGGCTCGGCGGGTGGCTGTGGTGACCGGCGGCGGCACCGGCATCGGAGCGGCGAGCGCTCTGGAGTTGAGTGCAGGAGGCTGGGCGGTGGCCGTGTGCGGGCGGCGGACGGCGCTGCTCGCCGACGTGGTGGCGCAGTGTTCGGGCGAGGTGCTGGCGGTCACAGCCGACGTCTCGCTGCCCGGCGACGTGGAGCGCCTCTTCGACGCCGTCACCGAGCGCTTCGGGCACCTCGACGTGCTGTTCAACAACGCCGGTGCCGGTTCGGTGCCGGTGCCGGTGGACGAGTTGCCGGTGGAGGACTGGCTGCGGGTCGTCGCCGTGAACCTCACCGGCAGCTGGCTGTGCGCTCGGGAGGCCTTCGCCCGCATGAAGCGCCAGGATCCGCCGGGTGGGCGCATCATCAACAACGGCTCGATCTCGGCGCACGCCCCCCGTCCGTACTCGTCGCCCTACACAGCCACCAAGCACGCCATCACGGGTCTCACCAAGGCTCTGTCGCTGGAGGGGCGCCCGCACGGCATCAGCGTCGGGCAGATCGACGTCGGCAACGCCCGCACGCCCATGGCCGCCCGGATGGAGGCCGGCGTGCCGCAGGCCGACGGTTCGGTGCGCCCGGAGCCGTTGATGGACGTGGCCAACGTGGCCCGGGCCGTCCGCTACATGGCCGAGTTGCCGCCCGACGCCAACGTCCTGCAGATGACGGTGATGGCCAACAACATGCCCTTCGTGGGCCGCGGCTGACCGGGCTTCGCTCCTGGCCTGGTCAGGAGTTCTTGCGCCGACGGATTTCTTGGCGAACGGCTCGCATGGCCTGAGGCCGGGTGCGAGGCTCCTTCAACCACTCGCGCAGTTTGCGGTCGTCGCCCTCCAGCAGTTGATGGAGTTCGTCCTCAGCCGACTTGCCGAGACTCTGAACCCACTCCTCATGGAGTTCGACCTCGGCGAGCACCGGCGCCGAGTGTTCGGCGAGGTCGCGCAATCCGATGATGACACGGCTTACGTGGTGGGCAATGCGTTGCTGCAGAAGATGGATGCCAGCGTCGGCCATGACGGCGACCCGTTCGCCGGCCTGGAGTTCGGCTGTTTGTTCGCTGCGCAGCTCGCGAATGCACGCGGCAGGATTCGGAATGCCGGGGACCGGCGCGCCCGGCAACGGCATCCAGTCGAAACTGCCATGCCAACGGGGCACGTCGTGGTCTCGGATGGGCGCGACGATCTGGGTGTCGTGGAGTTGCGCGCCGCGGCGAATGGAGCAAGCGTGCGAGCACACGCAGACCGGGCCAACGCCGGTGATGATGACATCCCCCTGCATGAGGGGCCTCGACGGCGATGCGCGCCCGGGTCCCGTGTCGAGCCAGAGGTCTGCGGGATCGTCGGGGGCGTCAAGACGCGTCAAGTCCCCTCTCCTCACTCCTCCGAACGAGTATCCGCCCCGCTTCGGGATCGTCGACGATCATCCACTCGGCGCGGGTTTCGCTCCGCCAGTCGGGGTTCCAGCGATCGAGCACGTCACTCGCGGTGAGCTGACCTTGCGCGTACTCGAGCACGTCGTCCGCACGGCCTTCGCAGTAGAGGTCGGCGGCCGTCACGGTGTGGTGCTCGATCAGCCGCATCCCGAACCAACCCGCGGGTTCGCCGACCGGGCCTACTTCCTCCAGCAAGTCGAGGAACGCCGCCAGCCTCGCCAGCGCCCTGCGGTTTCCCGGCGAGATCGACTCGCCCGCTCGCCATTTCCGTACGGCGGACACCGTCACTCTGCAGAGCCGGGCGATCTCGTTCCACGCCAGGCCGCGATCTGTGGCGAGTTCGTCGAGCAGGAACTCACTGGAGGCCTTGGCCTTGATGCCGGTGCGATCATCGAGGTCGAGGGTCCGGGTGGCTCGACGACCCGAGGTGACCTCGGAGTCCACGACTCGCACAAGGCCGGTCAGGTCTGCGTACGCGTTCGTAAGCTCGCGGATGGCGTCGGTCTCGTGAGCTGTCGGCGCGGAGCCGTAAGCGTCGAAAATGAGTTGGCTCGAATGGGTTGACGTGCTCGGTCTCCGCAGTGTCTGTGTGCGGTTGGCGGTCATGTCCCCTCCCGGGTGGTGTCGGTCGTCGGCGGAAGTCGGTCATTGGGCACGTCCATTCCGCCGTCATCGCGTTCCGCGGAACACGTCGCGAAGCTCGTCTCGGATCGCGCGGTGGAACAATGACTCGAGCGGTCTGTGCAGGTCGTCGAGGGCTGGTTCGAGTGCTCCTGAGTTGAAGGGCAACATGTCCTGCCCGGGCGAGTCGCTGTAGGAGTCGGTGTCGATGACGAAGAACGGGCCCTTACCGCTGTCGGCTCGACGTCTGAGCGGTCCGTCTGACACCACGCCCGGTCCAACCAGGGCTGCGTACTGGACGTGCAGGTGGGTGGTTTCTCGGGTCAGGCGCGTGGCGACCTGGTGGATCGCCGGGACATAACCCGCCACTTCCGGCACCGAGCCGAATGCCGGCTCGTTGATCCACCTCGCCCACTGAGTTACGTCGTTGACCGGCTCCGGCACCCGGATCTCGTTGACGAACCTGAGGCCTACCCGTTCCACGCCGACCACGCTCGCAGCGGCGGCGACTATGTCGACCGCGCTGACCACCACCGCCTTGAAATCCGGCCACTCGGTGTAGTCGGTCGTCTCCACCGTCAGAGCGTTGCGCGCCACCACCGCCGAAAGCACCCGGTCCGTACTCAGAAATCGGAACCGGCGTTCGGCGCCGTCCCCGGTGCGCTCCTCCTCGGGGATGTCCAGCGTTCCGGCGAACGCGTCGGTCAGGGAGACGAACGATTCCTCGCTCGTGAGCCGAGGGGCCTGCGGAAACCGGATCTCGCACACGACGAACGCCAGCGGGGCGTTCGCGAACACCTCGCGGGTGTGCTCCATCACCGGCAAGTGTAGTGGGACATGTACCTGATCATGTACCAAAACTGGTACTCACTGGCGGATTGACAGATGCTACGCCGACCGGCCGGGGGCCGGATCGGGTCCGGCGGTCTCGTCCAGAAGGCTGTCGAGTAGTGGGCTGCCCCAGGTGAGTAGGTCCAACCCTGCGTGTTCTTGGTAGGTGTGAGCATTGAACGTGACCGCTCGGCGCTCTGTTCCGATGTCGAAGAGCCATGCTTCGGGCAGGTGGGGGTGCGGCTCGAAGCGGTGCTGCAGGGCGTCGCCAGCGCGTAGGGCCTCGCCGAGTTGGTCGAGGGTCATCGCCGGTTGGAGGTCGGTGGCGTGACGGGGCACGGCGTCGAGGTCCTGCAGTCGCACGGGGGCGTCGCCGAGGCGGTCGATGATGCCGCCGAGTTCGGTGACAGCGTCGCTGACCGCCGCGTCCGCGGCTGCGGGGTTCGTGGTGCGGCGCATGGCGGCCTTCTGGATCACCGACTCGGTGGCGGCGAGCACGGGCGCGGCGTTGCCGACGACGTGGCTGAACCAGTCGTGGCTCTCGCGGATACGCCGGTAGATGTCGTCCTCCACCGTGCCCTCGTAGAAGAGGTTCGTGACGTAGGTGTCGGGGCATCCGCCGATGCGGTCCACCCGGCCGATGCGCTGCTCGACGCGCATGAAGTTCCAGGGCAGATCGAAGTTGATGAGCCTGTCGCAGGTCTGCAGGTTCAGGCCTTCGGACATCGAGTCGGTTCCGATGAGGATGCGCACCTCCTCGCCGGCCCGGAACAGTTCCTTCACCTGCTCCTTGTCGAGGGGTTCCCAGGCGCCGGAGCCGTCGTTCCAGCGTTCGCCCCGCCCGCCGAAGTAGCAGACGAGTTGCCGGCCGAAGGTGGCGAGCAGGCGCTCACGCAGGTAGTCCAACGTATCGAAGTACTGCGTGAAGATGATGAGCGTGCGATGCCCGCCGTTGAGGCTGTCGCCGATGAGCCGACGCAGGCACGCCATCTTCGGCTCGTCGGGCGGCAGAGCGTCGAGGGCGGCGATGAAGTCGTCCAGTTCGGCGATCTCGGCCTGCAACTCCACGCCGGCGCCGGCGGGCGCACCGTCGAGTGTGCCGTCGGCCTCGGCCGGCAGGTCGTCGAGGGCGGACCGCCCTTCCAGGGTGTGCCGGTCGTCGGTGTCCAGCAGGGCCGCGGCCCCCCGCCCGGCGGCGAGGGCGTCTCGGCGGCGTTGCAGCGAGCGGCGCACGGCCCGGAAGCTGGAGGTGAGGCGCCGCCGGTAGACGGTCATGATGAACCCCAGCGGCACCGAGGCGCCCCCGGCTGCCAGGTACGCGTCGTAGTGGCGGCCGATGTAGTCGTCGATGCGCTCGTAGAGGGGCCGGGCCTCGCCGAGGCTCAGGAACTCGTCGTCCACGTGGCGGTTGGGGATGACCGTGGCGGCGTCCAGCAGGCCGTCGCGCCGGTACGACTTCAGCGTTGTGCGTGTGGTGCGGAACACCCGGCGGCGCACCGGGGTGTTGGCCCGCAGCCACTCGTCCCAGAGTGGGCGCTGCTCGGTGGGTACGGCGGCCCGGTCCGAGCGAGGCAGGCCGAAGCGGGCGAAGTTCTCCAGGCGACCGGCGGAGGCCCAGTCGAGCCGCGGCTCGATCACGCTCCAAGCGTCGGTGTTGATCCCCTCGGCGGCGGCCTGGGCCCCGAGCATCTCCTTCAGGTAGTCCCAGTCCCTGGCTGCGAACGGGTCCTGCAGTTCCCTGAAGTAGCGCTCCAGGGCGTGCGGTCCGTCGCTCCAGCCCGGCGGCAGCCCGCAGAGATCCAGCAGGTCCCACAGGTCGGCGCTGCCGGCCTGCAGCGGCGTGGCCGTGGCCAGCAGCAAGCCGCGGCACATCTCCCGCCGGACGAGGTCCCCGAGCAGCCCCAGCAGGTTGTTGGCGCTGCCGCCGGCGGCGGCGCCCCGGCGGCGGGCGTGGTGGGCCTCGTCACAGAACACCAGGTCCCAACCCGGCCCGTCCAGCAGGTTGGCGCGCTCGGCGGCGCGCCGGGCCAGGTGGGAGGAGGCCAGCAGCACCGGGGCGGCCCGCCAGCGGTCGGTGCCGCGTCCTGCCGGAGTGGTGCGGCCGCCGGGGTGCACGACAGAGCGGCCGTCGAGGTACGGCACGGCCAGCAGGAACTTCTCGGCCAGTTCCTCCTGCCACTGTGTCAGCAGCGAGGCCGGCACCAGCAGCAGCGCGGTACGGATCCGACCCGACAGCAGCAGCTCGCGCAGCACCAGGGCGGCTTCGATGGTCTTGCCGAGGCCCACCTCGTCGGCCAGCAGGTACGAGCGGGGCCAGTCGTCGACGATGCGCCGGGCGATGGCGAGTTGGTGCGGCCACGGCTCCAGCCCCGCCGTGACCAGGCCAACGCCGGTACGGGTACGGGGCGCGGCCCGGATGGCGTCGACCAGTTGTTGGTCGGCCGGGGAGGGTTCGGGAACCGGCGGCGGCTCCAGCGGGTCGCGGGCGGCCGGGGTGTAGTCGTCGCCGGGCAGCAGGTCCAGCAGCCGGGCCTCGGCGGCCTCGGGCAACGGCACGCTGCGCCAGCCGCCGCCGGTGTTGCCGTCCACGTGGCCGCCGCGCCAGAGCCGCTCGAAGTCGTCGGAGTGCGGTTGCCCGTAGGCGTCCCAGGTCGAGGACTTCCACGAGCAGTACACCGTGAAGCGCTCGAAGTTGCCCTGCCAGCCGGCGGCGGACTCGTTGATGCTGCCGGCGAAGGCCACCCGGTCGCCGGCAGCGTCGGTCAGCACGCCCCACTTGGGGTGGAAGTAGCGCTGCGCCTCGGGCGACTCGGCAGGCAGGAGGTTGCCGCCGGCGTCGCAGGGCAGCCCCACCCGGATCGACAGCCGGCCCCGCCGCACCAGCCAGGCGATCACCTCCAAGCGGTGCCGGGCCACCACGTCGCCGCCGAGTTCGTCGCCGGCCAGCAGGCGGCGCTCCAGGGTCTCCTCGAGGCGGGCGCGTCCCTGCAGGGCCTTGCAGTCGGCGGGGTCGAGCCGGGCGCCCACCAGGAGGCGCACCGTCCCGTCGTTGGCGATGAAGCGGGCCAGCCCCGCAGCCGCGGTGGCGAACGCCGACGACATGAAGTAGCCCGCCACCCGGTCGTAGCGCCTCGCCCGGCTCAGCACCGGTACGTAGAAGCGCCCCAACGGATCACCGGTTGAGTCGTAGTTGGTGCCGAGGCTGAGGTCGCGGAACCCGTCCCCGCCGGGGCGTGTGGGGCTCACCGGCGGCTCAGTCACCGAGCCGCCGGCACACGAGGGGGCCGTGGAGCGGGCCGGGCCGCCGGCACACGAGGGACCGGTGGAAGTGACCTGCCGCGGCCCCGGTCACGTGGTTGCCGCCGCCCGCTACCCGACGGCCCGCGTCAAGGGGTCGGGACATAGTCGAACACGGTCTGCCTCTCGACGAGTTCGGTGACGTCGTCGGCGGGCAGTTCGATGCCGGGGAAGTAGGCGCTCACCAGGTGGTCCAGCAGTTCGGCCTCGGGGACGTTCCAGCCGCTGCGGGTACGCGAGCGGGGGATCGCCCGGACCAGGGCCCGCAGGCAGGCCTCGAAGCGGTGGTCGGTCCCCAGGCCCCGGCTGTCGAGCCAGCGCTTGGCCGCGCCCGGGCCGTCCTCGGAGGTGACCCAGAGCGCGGTGTGCGCCGCGTCGAGCAGTACCTCGAAGGTCATCGCCCCGGTGTCGGCGCCGCCGAGGTGCGCCCCCGCCCCGCGCGCCGGCCTCTGGTGCGGCTGCAGCAGTTCCACCTCGCCCTTGCGGGCGGCGACGACCTTGCGGCGCTCCAAGTCCCGCATCTCCAGGCCGCCGGTGGCCAGCGCCAGGCGGCGGGCCTCGTCGAAGGGGAACCTGCGGGCGCCGAAGGTGCTCCAGGCCAGCACGGCGAAGTCGGTTATGGGGTCGAAGTCGATGTCGCGCCCCGCAAGGGCGGCCCGCTGGCGGCGGGTCACTTCGGCGCGGGCCACGTCCAGGGCCTCCTCGGGCCGCAGCAGCCGGGAGGCGCCGTCGGCGTCGGCCTCGGCGGAATGCACCGGCCAGTGCGCCGACAGCACCGACAGTGCCGGGCCGTAGGTGCTCAACAGCAGGTCCACGCCGCTGAGGCCGCCGCTGTAGGAGCGCTCGAGGGCCGCCGCGGCGGCGGCGCGGATGTCGGCCTCGATGTCGTCGAGGTACACCCGGTCGGTGCCGGTGCGGGCCGGGCGGGGGCGGCAGGCCAGGAAGATGGTCGACTTGACGGAGTTCTGGCGGGCGGTGTGCAGCGACTGCTCGCTCTCGGTGTGCACCGGCCAGGAGGTGCCGATGCTGAAGCCCGCCTGCAGCAGGGCGGCGCCCAGGCTGTCCCAGGCCTCGGCTCGCTTGTGGGTGAACATCACCACCATGGCCCCGTCGGGCCGCAGCACCCGGCGGCACTCGCCGAAGATGGCCGCCATCTTGTTGGTGTAGTCGGCGTCGGCGAGGTCCTTGGCGCGCCGTCCCGCGGCGGCGAAGCGGGCCTTGTTGGCCACCGCCTCGTCGTGCTTGTTGGTGAACTCGCCGGCGAACAACTCGGGCCACAGCCGGCCCAGGCTGCGCTTCTCCCACACGTAGAAGAAGTCCGCCAACTCGGCGTACATCACGTTGTCGTAGTAGGGAGGGTCGACGCACACCAGCGCTTGGCCGCCGTCGGCCAGGTGCGCCAGGTTGCCCGCGTTGGCGCAGGTGACGGTCACGCTCGCCGGCGCTGCGCTGCGCTGGCCGCGCCGCTCGCCTGACTGGCTCCCGCCGGGCGGAGCGGCGGTCGGGGTTGCGATAGCCGCCGGCGCGGCTGCCGGTGGCGAGGGCGGGGTTGAGGGACCGCCGGGCAGCCTCGGCGTTGCGGTGGCGTGGCCGGGTGGTTTCGACCGTCCGCCGGGCTCGCTGGCCGGCGTCGTCCCAGCGGCGGCATCACCGGTCAGGGTCGGTTGTTCGGCGCCGCCAGTCAGCAGCCGCGCGATCTCACCGTAGGCGTCGAGGAGCTGCTTGAGCGTCCAGGGGAACAACTCGGTGCCCGCCTCGAACTCGGCGAAGGTGTTCTTGAACGGGAAGGCGTGCATCGTGAACGTGTGCCCGATCTTCTGGCGGGTTACGTCCCAGACGCAGACGCGGGAGTTCCAGTCCAATGCCTTGCCCTGCATCATCGCGAGCAGGGCGAGCACGGCATCGGCCCGCTGCGGGTCGGCGATGGCGGCCCGCACCTCGGGGATCAGCCGGCGGAACTCCTCGGTGAAGCAGCCGTGCACCAGCAGCTGCCGCGGCGTGAACATGTCCCGCCAGCGCGGCATGCCGTAGTTGTGGGGCTCGCGGGTCTTGTTGCCCTCGGGGATTGCCTCCGACGGCAGCACGTCGTCGCGCTCCCAGGCCGGCAGAAGACGCTGTAGTTCGGCTTCGGCGTCGGCCAGCGCCTCAAGGTCCACCTCGGTGGGCGCCCGGAAGCCCCGACCCTTCGCCATGCGTATCGCCACGGCGTACAGCACCTCGCCCATCCGCCCGGCCTGCGCCTCCGCCTTGATGTAGCCCGAGTCGATGGCCAGGCCGTCCCACGGCGACACGCCCTTGCCGCGGTTCCAGGTGGCCTCGCCCTTGGGGTCGAAGTCGATGTCATCGCCGGTCACGATCTCGAATGCAGGCTCGGCCAACTCCCGCCCGGCCCGACGGGTCACCAACCGCACCGCCACCGGCCGGTCCCCCCGCCGCAACGACCAGTCACCCACCAGCGGAACGAGGTTCCCGGTACGAGGACACGCCACCGTCCGAGCGAAGATGTAGGAGTTGTTGTCGCTTCGGTCGGGCAATACGAAAAAGCGTGCGAGTCGCACGTTCAGTCGTTCGACAAGCACACCGCCCCAATGTTCGAGGGTAGGCAGAAGCTCGTTTCCGAATTGGCTCGAAAATTCGACTCCTGACCGGAGCACGGCGGCCGCCACGGGGTTCAGGTCGTTGGCTGTCGTGGGCAGGCGAAGGCGAGCGGCTGCGAACGGGATCGACCCTCCCCCGGCGGTGGGGTCGAGTACTGCCGGTAGAGATCCCCAGGTTGCACGCAAGACGTCGTAGAGCAGAACGAGTTGATGAACGTCTGGGCTGTTCTTAAACGCCTGCTTGTAGCCATAGGCAGCAGCACCGAGACGAACCTCGGCTTCCGTCGCGATCCGGATTCGCCTCTTGGCCGCCACCGGGTCGCCGAGGACTCCGCATAATTCCAGGAACCACTTGCGGTAGGCCTCCTCGGTAGCCAGTTCGGTCCGGCCGGGGTGTCGTGCCGGCAGGTCGGGGCTCCAGGCGGGCAGCAGCCCGGCCAACACGGCACCCGCGCTTGCCACCAGCGGCCGCCGCGCCCACCAGACGTGCAGGGTCTTGAGCTTGGGGAACTGGCCGGGGATCGGCGTGCTCTCCCGCACCGACTCGATGCCCAGTTCGGCCACCGGCAGCCACTCCTCGATCAGCAGACGCTTCGCCTCGCCCGCAGCGCCTCGGCCCTCAGAACCCATCGGTCACCTCCCTCACGCGCCGCCGGTCGTGCGGGTGGCGTTGCGGAGAGCCTGGCAGCGGTGGCTCCGGTGCGGGAACGTCCGAGCGTCCACCGGTCAGTCCTCGGCCAGCAGCAGCCGCAGGGCTCGCAGCGCTCGGGGGCCGCTGGGGCCGACGCTGCGGGCGTACCAGTAGAAGGCCTCCTCGGCGGCCATGGCGCTCAGGCCCGCGGCGATGGCGCTGCGCCGGTCGGCTCGGCGCACCGGATCGAGGGCGGCCACCGCGAGGGCGAGCCGCACCCCCGGCTCGGCGGTGAGGTTGAACGGCCGCCGCCGGCGCGGCCCCACGGTGCTCGCCCCGTAGCCGTCGGCGGTCACCGCGGCCAGCACGTCGCCCCGGTAGCGGGCCGCCCGAGCCGCGGGCACGTTCGCTACCGCCGCGTTCTGCCCTCCGGTGGTCTCGTGCATCTCGAAGCCCCAGTCGCCGCCGTCGCCGGTCGGCCGCAGCCGCAACTCGAAGCGCCGCTCGGCGTTGGTCGGCACCGCCATCAGGGGTGCACCATTGCGTACCCCGTTCCGACCTCCGCCGGAACGAAGACCGCCGGCCGGGCAATCGCAACAGGCCGCTCGGGGCGGCTCGGGGCATCGCGCCGGATCGGTGGCGGCACTACCCGGCGGCTTTCGGGGTTGGGCCGGAGGCGTCGGGGCGGGCAAGGCGGGCGGCGATCCGCACGCGGCCGGGGTTGTTGGACTCCAGCACGCTGCGAAGCTGGTGCCAGTCCGCCGAGTCGACCGTCATCGGCGCCGGCGGCGTGAGGCCCACTTCGAGGCTCCCGCTCACGTCGACGCCCGCCTCGGCGGCGGCCAGCAGCACCGCCTCCACTTGCTGGTAGTCGCCGGCGGACCCTCGCAGTTCGGCACGCAAACCGCCGACGAGGCCGCCGAAGGTGACGTTGAACCGCAGGTTCACCTCGCAGTCGAAGCGGGGAAGTTGCGGGATGCAGAACCCCAGCAGCCGCAGATCCCTGGGACCCTCACCGATGTCCGCGGTGGCGGTCACCATTACCGAGTCCATCGCGCCGCCGCCCCCGTCGGTGATGCGGTCGGTCACCTGCTGCAGGGCCACCCCCACGCTGCCGTCGCCCTCCACGGTCCGTGACTTCGCGCCGACATCCGCCGAGATGCCCAGTTCGTCGGCCGCGGCCGGGGTGAGCGCGACGAGGTCGGCGACCCGCCGCCGACCGATCTCGTCGGGACGCAACGGCTTCGAGCCGCTGCCGGCGGGGCCTTCCACCACGACGAGTCGCCCCCCGGCACGCACCGCCGCGGCCAACGCGGCCAGCAGTTCATCCTCGCTGGGCGCCGAGTCGCCCGCGCCGCCGACGGCGTTCAGCAGGGCGGCGCCGTCGAGGCGACCCTCCGCCGAGTCGACAACGGCGGCCACCTGCGCCACCGACACCAGCTTGCGCCCCACCCCCAACTCCCCGGCCCTGCGGGGGCTGTAGAGCCAGGCGTCGCCGGCGATGCGAACCGAGACCGGCGGTTCAGCGGCGGTGTGGGCCCGCCGGCGCTGGGCGTCGTAGTAGACCCAGGTGCCGTTGCGCACCCCTGCCACGATGGCGTCGTTCAGGGCCGTCGGGTTGATGGGGATGGGTTGGGTGTGGTCGCGCCACGGCGTCTCGGCCAGGGCCGCCGTTGTGATCTCCCCGCTGCGGTTGAACCCCGACGTGGCGGCGAGCCGGTCGGTGGGCGGCGCCGTGTCCGAGACCTTGCCATGGGTCTTCAGAGCGTCGAGCACCACCCCGGTCTGGGAGCCTTTCACCTGGCCCTGGTCGCGGGCCGGCAACTCGAAGTGGCGGAGGTCCTCGGTTGCGGGGTTCCGGGCCGGCCACCAGAGGTGGCGGTAGGCCCGGCAGATGGCTACCCGGGTCTCAAGCTTGGCACCGTCGGCCTGCTTCTTGAGGGCGGCGACCACCGAGGCGTCGAAGCCGGCGATCCGCTCGGAGTCGCCGAGTATGCGGGCCGCCGCCAACTCGAAGCGCAGCACCCTGCGCATCCGCTCCACGGCAGCGCCGTCGGCCACGAGCGCGACCAGCGAGTTGCGGAACGTCCGGTTGCCCTCCGCCGCTCCCGCGAACCGGAACATTTCCACAACGCGGGGGGGGGGGCCGTGGTCGCGCCCGATGCCGTCACGTCGACGTGGGAGAACACCGCGAGGCGCAGAACCGCCTCGTCGGGCACCTCGGCGGGCGAGGCGGGCGCGTGAATCAATTGAACATCGCCGTCGGTCTGGAAGATGTTGCGGATCCGGCGGTTCAGCTCGGCGGTGACGTCGCTGTTGCTGACGTTCTCCACCTCCGACGCGATGATCCGGTTGGCGTTGGGCGCCACTTGGAGCCGCCAGCGCGCCCCGTCGGAGGTGAGGTGCCAGGCCCTCTGCGCGGTGGCGGCCAGCGCCTCGTCGACGGCGTCGGGGTCCTCGCCGGGGCGCAGCGTGCCCGCGTACACGTCGGGCAGCGACGCGCCCGGGGCGGGCTCGGCGGCCACGCTGTGCAGGAATACGGTGCGGCAGGCCCGCGTGGCGCGGCGGTCCTGCGGCCAGCGCTCGTTGTCCAGCGCCACGGCGTGACTCGACGGCGCCGCGAAGTCGGCGACCGCCGGGCCGTCGAGTGCTTCCCGGCCCACCGAGGAGGTGACAGAGGCTCGCACCTGCCGGGCCTCCAGCGGAAGGTCGCCGAGGTTGATAATCGCCAACTCGCCGGCCCCGCCACCGCCCCGGAGGCTCCGCACCTGGCCCGCAACCGCAACGCCGGCGCCGCCGCCGCTGCCGGCCCCGTCACTGCTGTCGTCGCCGCCCTCGTGGCCGGCCCAGAGGCTCCGCACCGCCTCGGCCAGCATCTTCAGGGCGCCCCGGGCTCGCTGGAACCCGGCCAGCGGCCCGATGCGCTTGTCGAGGCAGTCGATCAGCGCCGGATGGAACGGGTAGGCCGCTTCGATCCGCCGGGCGTAGCCGGCAGGGTCGTCGGTGGCGGCGCCAGCGGCCACAGCCCGGTCGGCCAGCCGGGCGTAGAGGTCGCGGTAGGCGGCTGCGGCGGACGCGGCGGCCGATGAGTCCATGCCCTTGAACAGGCGACGCCGCAGGATGTGGCCGATCTCGTGATCCTCCGCGGGCCGCCCGGTCGCCCCCATCGGTCGGGCCATCACATCGGAGGCCTCCTCCTGGAGGTGCTGCGCCGCCACGTCCGCCAGTGCCCGGTCCACGTCGCGGGTCTCCTTGCCGAACGCGGCGGTGCCGGTGGCGAGCGTGAACACGATGCGCACCGCCGGCGCGGCCGTGGCCGCCTCGAACAGCACCTTCAGGGCGTCGATGGTGGCGCCGGCCAGGCTGCGCACGGCCGGATCGGCCGAAGTGCCGAGGCGGCGCAGGTACTGGGCCAACTCGTCGATGATGATGAGCGTGGGCGTCTCGGCGAAGATGTCGAGCCACACCTGCTTGCCGCAGCTCGTGCGGGCCTCGTCGTGGGCGGCCATGCGGGCCCAGGCCTCGGGGCCGAGTTGGCGGGCGATCTCGCCCCACAGGGTCCAAGTGATGATGTCGCCGGTGCCGGGTCCGGCGAGGTCGACCGGGTCGGTGTCGCAGGTGCCGGCGCCGTGGGCGTCGCCCGGGTCGTCGGGGCTGTCGGTGTCGGGGCCGTGGGCGTCGCCCGGGTGGTCGGGGCTGTCGGTGTCGGGGCCGTGGGCGTCGCCCGTGCGGCCGTGCACGCCGGCTATGGGGTCGAGGTGGTCACCCACCACCGTGGCGGCGGCGCAGCGTTCCGGCAGCAGCGACGGGTCCACGAATTCGGCCACGCCGGCCGGCCGGGCGCCGGTAGCGAGGTGCCACAGAGCGATGAGGCCGTGGGTCTTGCCGCCGCCGAAGCTGGTCTCGTAGCGGTAGACCGCGTGCTCGGCATTCAGCGCCGCAGTGGGCTGCCCCGATAGCCGGGCGAAGGTGCCGGTCAGAAGCTCGCACAGCCCCTTGGTGGGGAACGTCAGCTCGAAGAAGCGCTCGGCGTCCGCGTACGCCTCGTAGCCCGCCGCGTTGCGCACCACCTGATCGAGCTGCGCGGCGAAGTGCTTGTCCACCAAGCCGCCCGCCAGAACGTCGGCTCGCGGTGTGCACGTCTCCCACAACGGCGCCAGCTGGGTCATGCTTCTCGCAACACTCCCTGATCCCGGACGGACACAGCCGAACCCGGGGTCGGTGAATCGGCGCGAACTCTACACCTCGACGAGGAAGGCCAGCCGGGGGGGGGGTCGTCCAACGACACCAGGCGACCACCTTGAGTTTCATGATGCCGATCGGCTGGAGGTCAGCGCAGGTCGCCGGCACCGGGCCCTTGTGGAGGATCGCACCCGCCTCACCGGGGAACTCACGCTTGCGCAACCGGGCAGCGGCAGAGAGTTCGGCTTCAGGTTGCGACGGGGGCCGCGTCGCCGGGGCCGCCCGCCGTCACGTCGACCGGGCAGCGGCAGAGGGTCGGCTTCAGGTTGCGACGACTACCGGGGTGAGCCAGCCCCGCTGCTGGAGCCGTTCCCATGCAGCGGTGATGTGATCGGAACTGAACAGGCGCTGCTTGCGCGGACTCCACGCCATCACGCGTCGGGTGACCGTGGCGGGTCCGTCATCGGGTCCCCACTCGATCCGCGTGGCGGCCCAATGGACACTGGCGAGCAACTCAAGGCCGTACGGCGACTCGAATCCCTCGACGAGTTCGAGCACACGGTGCATCCGGCTCCCGACGGCGGGGTTGCCCGTGAGCACCTCGGCAGCCTCCGTGGCCGCTCCAGGCAGGACGAGGATGGGCTCGGAGTGCTCCACCGGGTTGGACCCGTCGCCGAAGCCACGCAGGTAATGGCCTTCCAGTGCCTTGAGGACGTGCCGCAGGTTGTCGGCGTACGGGCCGAAGTAGTGGTCCACGAAGCGGAGCCGCAGGTCCTCGCCCGCCTCCTGCAGGAAGTACATGAGTTTCTGGATCTCGATGAGCGAGGTGGACAACGCCGCCGCGGAGTACCGGGCGACCATTGCCACCAGCGCAGCCTTGCCAGGTGTCAGCACCGGCCGTTCGGTCGCGACGACCATCTCGCCGGCGGCAGGAGCGCCGGCCGGGGGGTAGAGACAGGCGTGGACGTCGAGGTCGCTCAGCCTCTCCCGGATGAGCGGGCCGACTTCGGCCCAGTCCAGGCCGCCGTTGCCGCAACCAAGGGCAGGCACGGCGATGGATTCGATGCCCTGCTGCTTGATCGTCCGGCGGAGGTCGTCGAGGCCTGTGGCGATGTGACCGATGCGCGTACGGCTACGCCAGTGCCCCTTCGTGGGGAAGTTGATGATCCAGCGCGGCCCGCCGACCGGGACGGTCTCAAACTTGATCATCATCGAACGAGGGTCGGATGTCGCGGGCTACTGGTAGATGATCAGGTCCGGCGGCGGGTCGAGCCCCTGGACCTGCTCGGGGGTCATGGGTGGCGTGTCGTAGTCGAAGAACAGCTTGAACGCCGGCCGCTCCGACGGCTCCCGCACGGCGAACGCGTTGTAGCCCGCCACTTTCACGGGGATGAGGCCGAAGCCGTCCATGTCGATCGAGAGATCCACGCCCGCGAAGTCCTCCACCGCTTCGCGGTTGAGCAGCATGCGCGGGGTGAATTGGTGCACCATCAGGATCTTGGGAGGCAGCCCCTCGGCCTGGGCGATCGCCGCCAGGTAGCGCTGCACCTCGTTCACCTCCTCGCCGGTCATCGAGCCGATCACCAGCCCCGGCCGTATGCCCGTGTGCCGCGTGGCGAACTCCGGGTCGAGGGCCACGTGCACGAACGGCTCGCGCAGGAACGGCTCCAGGAGTTGCACCTCGGTGAGCGCGTCGCTCCAGCCGATCTGGATGTCCAGGAAGACCAGCATCCCGCGTTCCCGGGCGACCTCCACGTACTCGGCGATGTACTCATCGGAGAGCCGGCCCAGCCACGTCCCGTCGGGCGTGGGGTGGGACTGCGAGACGCCGGTGATGACGTGGAAGGCGGAAATCACGTCCCGATCGCCGTTCAGCCGGTCGTAGCGCGCCGACCAGCGGTCGATCTCGTCGGCGATCTCCTCGGGGTCGCCGAGACCCAGCGCCCCCAGTGCCGGCGCGCGGGGGTTGCCGTAGAACGACACCACCTGGGCGTCTTGGAGGTAGGACTCCCGTTCCGGCGCCCGGGCGTAGACGGGCGACGACGAGAGCCAACGGTCCACCTCGACGGTGGCGGGCACGAAACGGCGTTGGGGCAGCAGGCGCGCACCCCAGGAGCCGTCCTCCGCCGAGCGCAATTGAATGGCCACCTCGACGGCCCCGCCGGCCAGGCGCCGCGCCGCCGCCCGGAGCACGATGCCGTCGATCCGCAACGGCGCTGTCACCAGCCACAGCCCGGCCGCCGCGTCGGGGGGCAGCAAGCGCCGCCGGGGCAGCAGGCGCTCGCCACAGCCGGCGCCCCGCGAGCGTCGCTGCACCGCAATCTCGACGCGCCCGTCCTCCAAGCGGTGCGCCGCCACACAGACCTGGAACGCGCTGCCCGGCGTCGGGGGCGGAACTTCCTGCCGAATCTCATCCCCGGACTCCTCCGAAGCGTCGTCCGGGGTGCCGTCGGCGGTGCTGTCGGGGGTGCCGTCGGCGGTGCCGGTGGGGGTGCCGTCGGGGGTGCCGTCGGCGGTGCCGGTGGGGGTGCCCGTGGCGTCCTCCTGAAGCTCCGGGACCTCCGTGGCGTCCTCCTGAAGCTCCGGGGTCCCGGTCTGCGCCGTCACCTGGCCCCATCCCGCGGCTGTGACGACCATCAGCAGCGCGGCTCCGACGGCCACGTAGCGTGTCCAGGTATGCCTTCGCCGATCCCGTCGCCGCCGGGGGCCTCGTACAGGGCGCACGTTCACCGAGCGGCATCATACGCAACGGCGAAGCCGGTTCAGCGGTCCTAAACGTCAGACAAAATGGCCGACAGTCGTGAGCTTTCGTAACAGGGTTCGAAGCGGTGCTGCGACGGCACGGATCAGCCGGATGGTGGCTGCGGGACGGCCCGACGCCGGCGCCGTACGCTAGACAGGACGTGATGGTGGATCGACTCTGGCGGTTGGCGCTGCACGTGGTGCGGTGGGGGCTGGTGGCGATGCTGGTCGGCGGGCTGATCGCCGATCTGGAGCGGCTGGACGGCAAGGGCTGGCTGGTGCGGACGCTCACGTTCCCGCTGTGCATCGCCGTGGCGCCGCTGCTGAGCCGCTGGTCGCGGCGCCGCATCGCCTACTACACCGCGGCCGACGCCTGCATCGTGACCCCGTTCTTCCTCGACATCGGCGGCAACATGCTGGGCCTCTACGAGAGCGTGGAGCTGTTCGACGACATCCTGCACCTCGCCAACTGGCTGCTCCTGGCCGTCGCCTTCACGCTGATCCTGCGCGGCACCCGCCCCGCCACCCGGCTCGGTCTCGTGGCCTCCGGCGGCGGCTTCGGCGCCTTCCTGATCGTGCTGTGGGAGTTGTTGGAGTACGTGGTCGCCAAGACCGGCACCAGCCGCCTGTTCCTCACCTACGAGGACACCGTGGTGGACCTGGCGCTCTCGACCGGCGGTGCGGTGGCCGGAGCGGCGGTCGTGGCGTTCCTGGTGCGGCCCCGGCACAGCGAGAGACCCTGGCCGGCCGCAGGGCGCAGTTCGGCGGCGGCCTGAGCCTTCAGCCTCGCTCGGCCGCAG
>JAPONU010000414.1 GCA_026713745.1 bacterium | reverse complement strand
GAGGTGAGCGTGCTGCGGCGTGATCGTCCCCTCGGCGAGCGCCCGAGCCACCTTGGGCACCTCCGCGAGCCGCCCCGCCTCCTTCACCTGCCGCTTGGCCGACCCCTTGGACTGCTTCACATCGTTCCGAAGCACATCGGCGGCCCGGGCCTCGCCGTCACGACGGGCCAGAGCGGCGATCTTCTCAGCCTTCACCGCAGCCAGCCGCGACTCGCAGCGCCCAACGAGATGCAACTGCTCCTCCAGGAACTCATCGCCCAACGCCCGCAACCCCGCCAGCGACGCATCGAAGGCGGCAACGATCTGCGCCGCCGCCGCAGCGGTCTCGAAGTTGGAGAGGTTGATATCGGTCATCGGTCGTTCCCCGAGAACGTGCATCGTGACGGGCTTGGGTCGGCCGAGCCGACAAGCCGGTCGGGGAAGACCAACCCCGCCGAAGCGAGGGTCAGTGACCGGTACGCCGTACTCTACCAAACCCCTGCGACACTCACAACACCTGTTCGTCACATTTGCAAAAATTATTCATATATCCAGACGAGTTGGCTCGGGAACCGTGCAGAGTCAAGCCCGGATCCACCGATTCGCCGTCGGGTCGGCGCATGATCTCGGCGCCGCGTTTGGAGTGGATTTTCTTGTGGTGGCAGTGCCCGCAGAGCACGCAGAGATTGTCCAGGTCGGTGGGGCCGCCGTCCTGCCAGTAGCGGCCGTGGTGGGGTTCGCGATAGCTGTTGGGGGTGCCGCAGCCGACGCAGCCTCGAAGGTGGAGATGCAGGCCGCGTCGCACACGAAGTTCGCAGTAGCTGCCGGCGGCGCCGCAGCCGACGCAGCCCTTGTCGCGCACAGCCAGGGCGATCCGCTGGGCGTCGCCGGCGTGGCGCACGGCGCGGCCCAGCCACAGCGGCTGTCCCTTGGTGTCGAACAGGGCGGGCAGGATGTCGGCCTCCAGGTCGAGGCGGACGAACTCGTCGGCGGCCGGCGCCGTGCCCCGAACAGCGCACCCCCGGCGCCGTCGACCGCATGGGCGAGCCGCGGCCAGGCGGCCCGGACGTCGGCCGGGAGAAAGTCCGCCCAGTGTTCGATACCGGGCCCGGGATCAGGCACCGGTGGCCTGGTGTCTCAGCGCGATCGCTCCGATCGAGCCAGTCGTCCAAGCCGGCCATCGCCGGCGTGGCGGCCCAGTTCAACGGGCCTCCGGGGTCCGGCGTCGCCGTGGCGACCAGCAGGGACAGAACCGACATCCGGGCCACCAGCCGCTTCCCTGCGCGCCCGGATCGCCCTGGGCGCCCGGCGGACCCGCAACACCCTGAGGACCCGGCGGACCCGCAACACCCTGAGGACCCGGCGGACCGGCAGCACCCGTCGCGCCCGTAGCACCAGGTGGACCCGGATCGCCGTCATCGCCCGCATCGCCCTTATCCTGGATCCACCGACGGGTTGGTGGTGTTGGGGGTTGAAATGCGGGGAAGTGCCTCTCTGACCTGGGAGAATGGCAGTCTGTAGCGGCCCTGATCTGTTGCGGTCGACGGGTCGGGTGTGGGATTCCTTGCGGAACATTGCGGTCAGGTGGCGACCTGGTTGGACGTTGAACCTCGGCGCGTCCGGCGCCCTCGGCGCTCCGGAGCGGAATCGCGGTCAGGTGGCGACCTGGTTGGACGTTGAACCAGCACAGATCGTCGACCGAACGCCCAGAGACGGAGATCGTCCGCGACGCGGTGCGATTCCCCGGCGAGCCCGTCGTCGGCGACGAGTTCCTACGACTCCCGCGGGGCGGTTCGGACCGGATTGTGGCGAGGCGCGACGGCGAGCGCAGCAGGATCCACAGGAGCACCGACGAATCGTCGGAGTTCGGTAGGTCTCGGGGATGAACGTGGGGTTCGATATGGGCGGTCCCGCGGCACGCCGCGGGATTTGCGGCCACATATAATGACTGCATGGATGCCGAGACTGCGCCTTCGCCTGCGAGAATCATTGGGGCGAGGGAGTTCAAGGACAACTGCCTGCAGATCCTCAGAGAGGTGAACGAGACCGGCGAGGCGGTCGTGGTCACGCGGCACAAGGTGCCCATCGCTCGGATCAGCGCGCCCGAGCCCGAGCGGCCGGTTGCCGTCTTC